>JBFFMO010000897.1:0-2523 GCA_041554035.1 Allomicrovenator sp.
ATGGCCGCGGACATGACCGGAACGCCGTCCGTGGTCGTACGCCAGACCACGCCGCGATCGTGATAATAGCCTGGCTCCATGACACGTTTTGCGCCACGAACCGTGGTCGCCGCGACATCGTCAGCCGCGCGATTTAAGTCGACCACGTAGCGCGAAACACAAGACCGGATCAGGGTCGCGCCATAGGTCGGGGTTTTTGCCCAAATTTCATCGACGTAAAGATCCAAATCCCGGCGCAAGGTCTGGTCCCCCACCACCATCTCCGAGAGCACCTCGTCAGGTATCCACTCTCCGGCGTGTGGAACATCGACCAGGATCGGAATCGTCTGTTTTTCGGGGCGTTCAATAACAAAGTACTTATCCACAGGCCGACTCCAGGGCGTGGCGAATTTCTTCCATCACAAACGGCTCAGTCTCAACCGACAAAGCCGCGACAAGTTCATCATGTACGTCCGCGTGACCACACAGCGAGAGCGCCCACGCGACGTGGCCACGTACCAGCGCGTCGGGCTCAAGTTTGAGACGTTTTTTGAAAAGTTCAAAAAGTGTCGGATCACGACGATTGCCTAACACGACCGCCGCATTCCTCAAAAGCCCTGAACGTTTAGCGCGCTTGATTGGCGAACGCGAAAACACCGTAGAAAACGTGGTTTGGTCGAATTCCAATAGCTCTTCTGGTCTCAACGTTTCCAAGATTGGCCGAGTCATAAACGCTTGGTCGGTCGTCTCTTCGGCCTTACGATTCCATGGACAAATATCCTGGCAGATGTCGCAGCCAAAAATCAGGTCACCGATCAGCGGCCTCAAATCGCGTGGAATCGGACCGCGTAACTCGATGGTCAGATACGAGATACACCGGCGTGCGTCGATCACGTAGGGCGAGACGATCGCCCCTGTTGGGCAAGCATCGATGCATCGCGAGCACGAACCACATCGGTCGGGTTTGGGCTCGATCTCTTCGACGAGCTCCAATTTGACCAGCAGCTCCGACAGAAAGGTGTACGACCCGACCTGAGGATGAATCAACATCGCGTTTTTCCCGATCCAGCCGATTCCCGCGGCTGCGGCGAGGTCGCGCTCCAATAACGGAGCCGAGTCGACCGCTGGACGGGCACCGACTTCGACCCCGGCTTCGGCATGAATGAAGGCCGCCAGCTCAAGCATTCGGGCTCGAAGGACTTCATGATAATCGTCCCCCTGAGCGTAACGAGCGATGCGTAGTCCCCCGCCCAAAAGATCGCTGCCTGGATTGTAGATGGACGAGAGCACGACCACCGTCTCGGTGCCAGGCTCTAAGACAGCAGGGTCACAACGAAGCTCACCATACCTTTCGATCCAAGCCATGAGGCCGTGCCGGCCTTCACTGATCCATTCGAAATGTGAATCTGCGTGCACAGCGCGGGTGGCAGGAACGAAGGCGACCTTCACAAAACCAAGCTCTTGGGCCCTTTCCCGGATTTTCTGCGGTAGTGAATTCACGCGATGATGCGGACCGGTCGCCCAAGCATTTGCCAGGCTTCTTCGGCCAGTGCGTCGGTTTCGATGGCGAGTTCCGGTTTGCGCACGTTCAGATCGTACGAAAGCATGTCGAGCGCGGCGGCGAAGTTCTCGTAAGCCACAGGAACGCCGCGAACCGTAAGGAAGATCTCGCGTAGGTTGGTCTCGACTTCGTCGTGACGCCCGAGTTTTTCCAGAGCCGCGGTTGCGAATGCCAGGGCTTGAGTTCGCCCTGCGACGTCTCCGATTTCGCCCATCTCAAGCACGCAAGCATTGAACACGGCGTATGCCGGCTCAAGATTTCCTGCGGCCAGTTCGACTCGGCCGTGCAGGACTTTGCAATAAACCAAACCGACACGGTCGCCCATGGCTCGGTAGCCTTCCGAGGCGTCGCGAATCAGGGTTTGAGCTTCCTTGAATTTGCGAATCGAAAACGCCAACTCGGACAGGCGCAACTTGCAGTGCGTCATGCCACGACGGTCTTCAAACGCCTCGAAAAGCCGATGGGCTTCACGGTAATGGGAGGCCGACTCTTTGAATTCTCCACGGCACCACGCGATATGCCCGAGGACAAGCAGGCTCATCGCGATGGAGTGACGTTTTCCGACGGACTCAAAAATCCCCATCGCACCGCGGGCTTGCTCTTCGGCGCGAGCGGGCTGCCCGACCTGGCGCAAGAACGTTGCGGTATGCAACATCGAGTGGGCCATCGCGTCCTGGTCACCGTCGGTTTCGGCCAACATCATCGAACGACGCCGATAGATCTCAGATTTCTCGGTGTCCCCAAGGCTCCACATCACGTCGGAAAGCGTGCGGAGGATGTCGCCCTCCAAGAGGCGCTGCTGTTGCTTCTGAGCGTTCTCAAGAGCTTTGGGCAGGGTGTTGCCAGCACCCTTGAGGTCGCCTTTGAGGAACGCGACCGTTCCAAGTCCAAAAAGACTGTGGGCTTCGACCCTTTGGGCCGTTTCGACGTGCCCGCGTGCGTGCAAAGACTGGGTTTCCCTGAGGGCGGCGTCGAACCAACCG
>JBFFMO010000898.1:0-2518 GCA_041554035.1 Allomicrovenator sp.
ATCCGCGCGCAGGTGATGGCCTTTAACGACTTTGTCGCGAAAGGCGGCGAAGCGCGCTGCCGCGAAGCCGGACTGCTCCGCACCGAAGGCAAGGAATACATCGTTAAAGACGGCGATGTGATTGAATTCCTCTTTAACGTTTAGAGCCTTTTAGCGATCCATCGTCAACTTTCTCTGACGAATTTTTTCAACCCCTAATTTTCACTAATCCTGCGACAGAACCATTAGTGCGGATTAGCCCGTCTTTCGCTGTTCGCGTGTAAAAGCGCCTTGTTTGCTCCATTTCCGCTCAAAGGTCTGCACTACATTTCCTTTTCAGCTCCTCGAGCCGCGGAGGAGGTTGCTCGGGCAGGTTGAGGTTGAGTTGATGGAGTAGCAGTCGGAGCTCTTTTCCGGGTTGGGTATAGCGCGGCAGGATCAGGTTGCGGCCATCGGTGGTGGGCAAGTGGACATCGATCATCTGCATGGTTTTAAATTTTTCCAGAATGGCGCGTGGCGTGAGTCCGGGCGCTTTTATTTTTGCGCGCTGCTTCAAGGTGACCTGCAGGCAGTAGCTGAGGAAGCTGACGAAGATGTGCGACTCGATGCGGTCGTCGCGTTGGTGGTAGACGGGGCGGATGTCGAGGTCGTTCTTGAGTTCCTTGAAGGCTTGTTCGACTTCGGTGAGGACGATGTATTGCTTCCACAGTTCTTCGGGATGCTCAGCCGTAAGATTGGTTCGGAGCAGGTAGGTGCCTTCGCTCCGGCGGGCTTTGCGCAGTTTTTGCCGGTTGAGACTGAAGTGGAAGGTGTCGGTTGTGACGGGCTGCCGGGGTTCGGGAAGCTGGATGTCGATGAGCCGCCAGGTGTTGCCGGCATCGCGTTTGGCGGCGCCAAGTTTGAGCAGCAGGTCGTCGCGCTTGAGTTTTTTCATGGCGCGGATTTCGTGGAGGCGTTTCCATAGTTTTTTGAGTCGGCGGCGACGCATGGATTGTTCCTTGTCGCGGCGTCCGCCGCTGCGGGTGAGCACGTAGAGATCTTCGTCGGTGCGGGCGAGTTTGACTTCGATTTGGTCCTGCACTTGTTTCCAGGGTTCGGCGAAGAGCTGTTTTTCGAGCTGGGTGAGCCGGCCGCGCGGGGTGCCGACGAGGTAGCTTGCGCCTTCGGTGCGCATCTGTTCGAGGGATTCTTCGGTAGGAATGCCGCGATCCATGATCCAAAGCCGGTTCATTTTCCCATACTGCGTTTCGATTTTTTTAAGGAACTCCGGCAGGGTGATTTTGTCGGAGGTGTTGCCGGGCATCACTTCGTAGGCGACAGGGAAGCCTTCGGGGGTGACGATCAGGGCGATGACCACCTGCACGCAGTCAGAGCGTTTGTCGCGGCTGTAGCCGAAGCGCTTGAGTTCATCAGCGTTTTCGGGCGGAGCGCACTCGAAGTAGGTGCTGGTGAGGTCGTAGAGCAGCACGTCGTACGAGGCATCGAAGAGCAGGCTCCATTGGTCTTTCAGGAAGGAGAACAGGTCGGCCTTATGTTCGCAGAGCTTGTCGAGACAGCGGTAGAGCGTGTCCTTGGCCGCGACCGCATCGTCTTCGCCGAGCAGGTCGGCCATCGCGCTGCTTTTGAACCAGTCGCGGTGCAACCGCCATTCGCTGCCCGGATCGAGCAACCGGTAGCCGACGAGGATCTTGAGGACATTGATCCAGCCGGTTCCCTTTCGGCTGTCCGGCAGGCGCGGAGCCCAGAAGGAATCGAGCCCCAGTTGGTTCCACAGTTCCATGGCCAGCCAGCATCCGCCCCATTGTCGCGGGTGGCGCAGGGTCATCTGGTTGAGCCGGATCTGGACCGGGTTGGATACCTCCGGTGGCGGGGTGCGGTCTTCAGGGAACAGACTCATCTGCCTGAACGAGTCGTTCGACTCGTCGAGTACATCGAGTGCCGAACACCACTGCGCGCGCTGGGCATCGTTGATCTCGCCGAGATACAGGAGTTGCCGCTGGTGGACGCCCCGCTTGGTGCGGACGCTTTCCACGACGCTCCAGTAGCGGTGCTCCTTTCCGTCCTTGGTTCGCTTATGGCATCTCAAAAACATGCCTTGATTTTTCCACAGAAAAGCGGGTCGTCAACCGACAAGGTCTGCACTACAGCCCATTTTGGAATACGACCCCCCGGAAATAAAGGACGGAACGAGCATCATCCCCCTGAAATTAGTTGTTTACGGGGTCGAATAGCGAAAGACGGGCTAAGAAAAAAGTCCAAAGAAAGCACCGTCATCGGACGCATCCGCAAGGACGCGCACCTCAACGCCAAGCCCGATGACCAGAAACCGCACGGCCGCAAACGCATCTACGGCGAAACCCTGCCCACACCCGAGCAGGTTCGGCAGGATGAACGCATTCCATGGCAGAAGGTCAGCGTCACGCTCGGTGGAAAGCGGCACAAGCTCCGGATAAAAACCGTCGATCCTCTGCGCTGGCGTGCCGCCGGGGAGATGGATCTGCGGCTGGTCGTTATCGCCCCCGTGCCCTATCTGCACAAA
>JBFFMO010000899.1:0-2515 GCA_041554035.1 Allomicrovenator sp.
CATCTACGGCGCTCTACTCAACCTGACGACAATGGTGTCGGGCGGCCTCGTTTTGGTCGGGACCTACTCGCTCCTGAATCGACGCGCGCCGAAAATCTGGTTCGTCCCTGCCGCACTGATTGCCGTCTGGACGCTCGCATCGCCGTTTTGGGGCGTGAGCTTCATGGCTGCCACGGGTCCGGCATTCTGGTTCCGAGGCCTCACCGACATCTTTGCTGGCGCAATTATTCTTTGCCAGCGGCGCGAGGGAGCCGGCCATAAAGTCGCGGCCTGGGCTCTGATTCTCTGGGGAGCGCACCAACTCGATTACCCCATTCTTCGAAACGTGGAATGGATCGCTCCCTGGGGATTCGCGCTGGGAATGATCCTCGGATTTGTGGTCGGCGTTGGACTGATGATGGCCCATTACGAAATCGCCAGACGGGAATTGGCGACCAGTGAAGACGAATTCCGAAGCCTCTTCGAAAACTCGTTCGACGGTATCTTCAGGGCTGACGAAGACGGCAGGCTCCTGCGTGTGAATCCGGCACTTGAGACCATGCTCGGCTACGAGAGTGGCGGGCTCAAAGGGCTCAGCCGCCACGACCTGACGGTCAGTCATGCCGCTGATTCTGCCGACGCGAACGATGGCGAAGGTGTCGAGCAGATCTGGAAAAGAGCCGATGGACGTCACGTCCACGTGATTCTTCGAACCCGAGAATCCGAGTCCAACCATGGAAAGATCATCGAGGGATCGGTGCGCGACGTCACCCAAACGCAGATGTTGCAGGAACAGTTGAACCTCGCCCGTCGAATGGATTCGTTGGGCCGTCTTGCGGGCGGGATCGCACATGATTTCAATAATATCCTGACCGCGATTTTGGGTTCCGTGGATTTGTTGGAGATGGAACTCGATGCCAGACAATCGCCCGCCAGAACTCTAGAAATGATGCGAATGTCGACGCTCAAAGCCGCCGAACTCTCGTCCCAACTCCTTGCTTTCACACGGCAGCGGTCCGGGGAAGCAACCCCAGGACTCGTCATAACAGCCCTTGAAAACACCGAGTCAATGCTGCGGCGTTTATTGCCCGACAACGTCTCCCTTTTGGTGCACAACAATGCCCCAGAGGTCTACTGTTTGGCCGAACCTGGACAGTTGGCCCGGGTCATCCTGAATCTCGCCATCAACGCTCAGGACGCGATGCCCGACGGCGGAGTCATCGAAATCAATCTAGAGCGAGTGGATTCGCAGAAGATGCTGCTGGAGGTGTGCGATACCGGGGTCGGAATCGATCCAGACATACTTCAACAGATTTTTGAGCCCTTCTTCTCGACGAAAGGCACGGGAACCGGACTCGGACTCGCGAACGTGTTCATGCTTGTCGAATCGATGGGCGGCGAGGTCGCCGTAGAAAGCGCGATCGGCGAGGGCTCAAAATTCAAAGTGACTCTTCCCATTGCTGAGCCGCCCGAACATGGCGAGGTCGCAACGAGCCATAACCACGCGAAAAAAGAAATCCGCGGGCCGCGGATCCTCCTTGTGGAGGACCGCGAGTTGGTCCGCAAAAGCATCCAAGCGACGCTCGAGCATGCGGGCTATGAGGTGGTTTGCGCCGCGAACGGCGAAGAGGGTCTGAAAGTGATGCGGGACCAAGGCGACCAGATTGAGGTGGTCCTGACTGACGTGTTGATGCCAGTGATGAGTGGACCCGCGCTCATCGACGAGCTGCTGGTTCTGCGCCCAAACCTGAACTTCTTGATGATGTCAGGTCATTCGGACGACGAACTTGAGCATTTTGGCCTGCTTGACCGTCACTTCGTGGCCAAACCGTTTTCCGCGACGCAGCTCCTCGAAAAACTCAAAGCTATCCGCGAGGCCTAGTCTTCGAGTGAGAACTCTGCACGGCGGTTCTTGGCCCATACGCCTTCGCCTGTTCCCGTCACGGCCGGGCGCTCTTCACCGTAGCTGATGATGTTGAGCTGTTTGTCGGAAATCCCGTACCGAACAAGGTGCTTCTTGACTGTGACCGCGCGACGCTCGCCCAACGCAAGATTGAACTCGGTGCCGCCACGTTCGTCACAATGCCCCTCAATCAGGACTTTGGCGCCCGGATCGGCCTGGAGCGTCTTCGCCAAGTTGTTCATGTTGTCGGTGTATTCGTTCGCAAGGGCGTCCGAATTATAATCGAAATAAACGGTCTTAAGGCTCCGTTCACCGTCGGCACGCGCTGGAGCTTCTTTGGTCGCAGGCGCGCTGTTCTGAGCGAGGCTAGTGTCCTCGATTGGCATCTGAACTTGTTTTTTGGCTGTCGCACAACCAACGCCACCGACCATAAGAACCACAACCAACATGCCCTTCGTATTCATTTTGTGCTCCGTAGAAATGCGACTCAATGCCGCGTCTGCATAAGTTTAATCCAACTTATGTGCCAACTCTCAACGCGGCTATTTCAGGGCACTTGCGGGGCGTCACTTGATTTTGGGGTCTTTGACTCTTGCAGAATGCAAGTCGAGGTCTTGCAAAATGCACGACTCA
>JBFFMO010000900.1:0-2508 GCA_041554035.1 Allomicrovenator sp.
ATGCACCGGATGCGGGATTTGCCATCATATGTGCCCCTCACCATGGAACGCGATTCTGGTGATGCCTGAACTGGAGCGAACATGAGTACCGCCCTTCCTGAGTTGCAGGATTCTGTGATCGATATGGGTACCTTTCACCAATACATTAATGACCTGAGTCTGGCGGAGATCCTTGACGTGCGGCTGAAGGGAAACGAGGCGATTCGCGCGCAGGATTCAAATACCGATCTCGTTCGGGGGGCGGTCTTATTCGAAGGAAAAGACGTCTCCGGCATGCAGATCAAATACATCTACGAAGGCCTCGAGTGGTGGGACACCTTGATGTGGGTCGAGTCGGGCATTCGCTTGATTCGCATTGCTCACGACTGGGCAAGTTACGAACTCGAAGGCGATTGACGTTCTTATCTTAGACGCGTGAAAAATCGCTCTAGAGGTTGTCATGAGCACAGAAGATTTTTATCCGTGGTTTGTAGGCGCATACGGCGAAAACCACTCGTTGGTCGAGGAACTGGTCGTTGAGGCCATGCGCGACCATTTTTCTTGGCGTCGCAATTTCCATCCGGAATCCCAGCCACCCATTCCGACTTCGGCGCAATACACCAGAGAATACACCGATTTTGTCGCCAAACTAAAAGCCGAACTCTACCGTGTTACCGCGGATTTGAAGCAATCGGTTCCGTTTTATAGCCCTCGATATATTGGCCATATGGCGTCGGATTTGCTGATTCCAGGCCTGGTCGGCCGGATCGCGACTCTGCTTTATAATCCCAATAATGTCAGCGAAGACGTCGCTCCTGCCACGCTCGAAAAAGAGCTGATCGTGGGTGAGCAGCTCTGCAAGATGATGGGTTATCCATTATCCGGGCCGGTCCGGGCCTTTGGTCATATGACGTCGGGCGGCACGGTCGCCAATTACGAGGGCGTCCGCAATTTGATGGCGTCCAGACTTTATCCCGTCGCGGTCGGTCAGGCCGCCCGTGACCTGGACGTGAGCTTCAAGTGGAATGGGGAGCGCATCGCGGATATCGAGCCGACGCGGCTTGCGAATCTTGGGGTGACGGCCAGCGTGGACTTGCGACGTGTCTGCCTGAATCAGGCCGACGAGCTTGGGGTGAAAGACTGGGTTCGCGCCGTTGAGACTCGTCGTTATGAGCATATGGGGCTGGCTGACTTTTTAGGAAAACATCCAGAGCTTGGGCGTCCACGACTTTTGGTGCCGGTGAGCGGCCATTATTCTTGGGCAAAATCCATGAAACTCCTTGGCCTTGGAACCGCGCAGCTTGTGAGCCTCGAGGTCGATTCCTCGATGCGGATGCGCGTCGAGGCGTTGCGTGCGGCGCTCGACGACGCACGGGCGGCGGGTGATGCGGTGATTGCCGTGATTCCGATCCTTGGAACGACCGAGTTTGGGGCCATCGATCCCATCGATAAGGTGATGGAGCTCAGGTCTGAATATCGCGAAAAAGGCTTCGAATTCGGAGTGCATCTGGACGCGGCTTGGGGCGGATATTTGCGCTCATTATTCACGACCGAAAACGGCGCGATGCGGTCTCAGGATGAGGTGGCGAGCGAGTTTAAGTATTTCCCGACCGCTGAAGTGCATGCTGCGTTTGCTGCCGTGGCCCTCACGGATTCGGCCACGGTCGACCCCCACAAATTGGCGTTCATCCCCTATCCAGCCGGTGCTTACATCGCGCGGGATCGAAATATCGTGGATTTTGTGCAGCAAGACGCTGCGTATGTTTTTGAGCCGACCGAAGACGATGATGCCCGATTCAGAATGCTCGGGCAGTACATCCTTGAAGGATCAAAGCCCGGTGCGACGGTCGTGTCGGCCTATATCACCCATCGCACGATCCCTTTGCACCATGCGGGTTTTGGCAGAATTATCGCCAATTCGATACAAAGCTGTGAGATGTTTTTCGACATGGCCAACGAATGGGCCGTCCGAAATTCAGAGCATGTAGTTTTGTCGATTCCGATCGAACCGGACGCCAATATTGCGTGTTTTGCGCTCAATCCGACTGGAAATACCAGCGTGGCGAAGGCGAATGAATTTGCGCGCTCGGTGCTCGCCGGCATGAGTACCGTCAAAGGTCAGCCGGTTCAAAACCGGGAATTTATGGTGTCCTCGACTAAGTTATATAGGGCCCAACATGGCGCCAACGCTGATGATGCGTTGACGATGCTGGGACTGGATATCGAGACCTTTGGTGAGCCGGGCGGCGACTACCTGCTGGTTTTAAGACACACGTTGATGAATCCGTGGCTTCAATCTAAAACGGCGGACGGCAAGAACTACATTGAGTTGTACTTCGAGCATCTGGAAAAAACGGTTCGCGCCCTCTTATGACGCGCGACTCTTGGTGAGCAGTGACGATGAAACGAATTCTGATAGTTCTGGTTTTGAGCGCGTTCTCGGGCGCGTTGGGTTGTGATGCGGCCAAAGTCGAGCCACAGGCCCAAAATCCAACCGTGGCAGACGACACGGTTCAATCCGCAGCTTCC
>JBFFMO010000901.1:0-2504 GCA_041554035.1 Allomicrovenator sp.
AATCATTCGGGAAGATCGCGCTCGTGCCACTCTCGTCAAACGACACCACCGCGCGCTGAATCAGCGCACCACTGGCTTCAACACCAGCGTTAGAAAACGCCCCCTCACGCTCAGCATTATCGGCGACGGCACCGCCAAAAAGAGTCGATTCTAAACGTCCCTCAACCTCCACGCGCGGCATCTTGAGGCGAACCTCCTCAACCTGACTCTCGTTGATGATCTCGGTCAACAACTGAGCCGAAAACTGCCCTTCGATACGTGTCCGCGCTGCGACGTCTGCAGCCTTGATGAGAACAAGCGAATAGGTCGATCGATAGGGAACCACGATAGCCTCGTAATCCTCTGTGCGCCGCACCAGAAACGACCCCTCACGCTCCATGAACGCTGTCGTGACATCCCCGCCGTCTCCTCGAAACACGCCCTCGGCCGTGTCATCGACAGAAAACGGAACGTCCCACGCGCCGTGGAAGTAGACGCCATTCACCAACGCCGACCTTTCGCCGGTTTTGAGCCCAAGCGGGCCAACAACACTGGGCAACAAACCCTCACTCTGCGTCCGGTAGTAGTTGTTGATGGTCTGACGAGCCTGATCGATCGACGAAAAGTCCACCGTTCGAACGTCCTGAACCAACTCAGGCACGACCGCTTCCAAAAACGCCATATTGATCGACGTCGACGGATCCACCCACATCGTCGACAGGCTCACGGGCTCGTCTTGCCCACCATGGGTGGCCGAAATCACGTCAGACAGACCCAACGCGACGCTCTCCAAATCACTCTGCGCAAGTCGACCCTCGACCGCATCACGCATGGCCGCATCACCGGCCAGACCAGCCACGGTCAGCGTGCTCGCAAGCGCCAGCGGCGAAAAAACGAAATTCCCCGATGAGGCTGAAGCGTCGGTAAACGTAGCGCGGGTTATCGCCTCCATCGCCTGGAGGGCTGCGGGAGATACGCCCTCAAACCCTTCATCGGGGGTGGGAAAAGGTTCCGGCGACGACAGATTATTGCCACCGGGTTCATTGTCCGTCTCATTAGGGACCGCTGTATCCACGTCGTTATTTGAATCCTGCGAATCACCGCTCGGCGCACTGATCGAGCCGCCAGAATCGCGCGAACCAAATTCGTCGCGGGAACAGCCTGCCGAAACGAGGAGCAATATAAGGGTGATTATTCG
The DNA here is from genome assembly GCA_041554035.1 of Allomicrovenator sp. Taxonomy (GTDB): domain Bacteria; phylum Myxococcota_A; class Bradymonadia; order Bradymonadales; family Bradymonadaceae; genus JBFFMO01. The sequence continues at coordinate 1,178 of JBFFMO010000901.1, forward strand.
GAGCTTCATGAGATGCCTTGGACCGCGTCGCTGCGATTATTTCGTGGGATCAACCACACGGCCAATAAAGATGATGGCATCGGTCTGCCGGTCGCGAATCAGGAACAAAAACGGGCGGTCAACATCCACCGCGACATCTGCCACGGGAGCACTGGTTTCGCCAATAATCACCGCTGTTGCTGCAGCCGCTTCCGTACCCTTTTCATTCACATCGACAAACGCCTTATGCAGGACATCCGTAATCGCCAGGTCCATCGTCGTAGAGATTCCCGAAAAATCCGCGTCATCGAACGCGCTCGGCATGCCGAGGTCCTTCAAAATCTCGTTCAAGCCAATCGGTGACTCAAATTTGAACTTGGGCATCGAAAGCTCAACCGTCTTATTTTCAAGCCCAGCCAAAGCTCCTTGAAGCTTGTTCGCATCCAAATCGGCCTCAAGCGTCGCCAGGTCCGAACTCGCGTCCGGCAACAAAATCACCATCGAGACTTCTTGCCCGTCATAGGGAAGTTCGATGGCTTCGAACCCTGTCTCAGCCGCATAACCGTAAGAGCTCATCTGCTTCATCATCGGCGTCATCACCGTCCCGGTCGGAGCCGCGAAAGCCCCATCGGCGGTCATATTGGGCTCGAACTGGTCGAGCCATGACGCATTAAAATAGATGGCGTTGGTCAGCACCGCGACCGTTCCCTGATCGATCGCTCCTGCAGGAATCAAATCCTTGATTTTGTCTTCGGTCTGGTCTTCAACCCAGGTGTTGATTTCGATTCGGGCCGCCTCTGGATCGGTGTCGTAATCCATCAAATTGACGCCTGCTCCGTAATTCAAGGCCAGAGTATCCAAGAAATCGGCCTCAAAATCGGCCCCATCCTGCAACCATAAAGCATTGGCAATTTTAAGCCGGAACGGCTGGTCGTCCGAGCCTTGAGCGCCTGCGCCCCTAGAAATCAACGCCAAATCCAAAGCGTTAAAAGCCGGATGAAGCTCGTCTTGTGGCAGCGTGAAATTCAACGCCGTGGCCATCTCGGTTTCCGTATTTGTTCGGGCGCCTGCATAGGTCATCGCCAAGGCAATCGAGATGCTATGCGGTGAGTAAATCACGTTGCCGGTGTTGTTGATGCGAATCTCGCGAAGCAAACGAAGACCGAACTCGGTATTGCCTTTTACAAGCTCGCCGAGCTGCGCGTCGCTGACATTGGGCGACAAGTTTCGCTTCAGGTCGGAACGGACCACGTCGACACTATTTGTTGAATTCGAATCGTCGCCACCGCATGCAAACGAAAAACCAAGAGCCAAAGCCAACATTATATTTTTGAGGTTCATTTTTATC
>JBFFMO010000902.1:0-2502 GCA_041554035.1 Allomicrovenator sp.
CGGAAGCAGTAGCAGCACATCTTCCTGAAATTGCAGATCAAAAATAATTATCAATGCTGCACATTGGCGAAGATCCCTATCGCGAGGAAAATCACGATAAAAGTCAGAATGTACGCCATAATGGGGATCGTCGGGCGACGCACGAAGAACAGTCACGTCAGGGGGTTCCGCGATGCCGGACGGATCTGTGTTCACTGCCGCTGGCTGCTCGTTCACGACCCAAGACTCGCCAGCCTCGTGCTCAAGCGATGAACATCCAATCGCCAAAACAACCACTAACAGCCATGAAGTTTTCAACATCATCACCCCTTTAATTGAATTTATATGGTCCCCTAGTTTAGTAGTCATTTCAATTGTCAGCTCAACTCCGCATGCAGGTATCATGATTGTTCGCTTGGCGTCGCTCGATCGGTCAGAGACCCGCGCACCAATCAAAACGCCGTACCCCAGTCACAGCTAGGCGGGAGCCTGGTGGACCAAGCACAACTTTCTGCTCACTGCTCACTGCTCACTGCCAACTGCTCACTAGCGAGACGTGAGTCCGCCATGTAGAACATCCGCCAAACCAAGGAGTTCCAGATGGAGCAGTGGACACCGTATTTTTACGTATACGGGCTGGGCGCGATCGTGTTTTTTTCGGGACTGATCGTCGCTTATCGAGCTGGAGCGCTTAAGGACCGCAAGGTCCTTGGGATGCTGCTTACCGGGCTCATTTTTTATGCGGGCCTGCACGCCTTCTTCCAGGCTGCGGGCGGTCCTGGAGACCTTCCAGCGGTGGGCAAAGAACGCGGGGTCGAGGGATTCATCGGGACCTGGCTCGACGCCGTTGTGGTGATTGGATACTTCGTATGCATCATCAGTCTGGGCTCGTATTTTGCGCGTTACACCCGCTCAACGACCGACTTCTTTTTTGGAGGAAGGCGGTTCAGCGGATGGCTGATTGCGATGAGTTGTGTGGCAACCACGATCGGCTCGTATTCGTTCCTGAAGTACGCGTCGACCGCATTCCGCTTTGGTTTATCGAGCACGATGTCCTACCTGAACGACTGGTTCTGGATGCCGCTCTGGATGCTGGTCTGGTTGCCGATCATCTATTACGGACGGCTCAAGTCGATCCCTGAGTATTTTGAAAAACGTTTCAATCGCACGGCTCGCAACCTTGCGACGGCGATTTTGCTCGTCTTTTTGCTGGGTTATATCAGCATCAACTATTTCACGTTGGGCAAGGCGATCAACACCCTGACGGGTTGGCCGATCATGCTCTCGGCCTGTGTGGCTGCGGCCGCGACCTCGGTCTACGTGGCGTTTGGTGGACAGACCTCGGTCATCATGACCGACTTGGCGCAGGCGTTCTTGCTGATCTTTGTGGGCGTGGGGCTCTTTGTGGCCGGCGTCTACCATGTGGGCGGCTGGGAGGTCTTTTGGACCGCCCTACCCCAACCCCACCGAATGGGGCTCGCCGGCCTAAACTCGCCCTCTTCGTTCCATACGATGGGCGTGTTCTGGCAGGACGCAATGGCAGGCGGTGTCGCCTTCTACTTCATCAATCAGGGGGTCATGATGCGATTCATGTCCGCCCGAAATGTCTCTGAAGCTCGCAAGGCCATCACGATGGTGGCGGTGCTGGTGATGCCGATTGCAGCTGTTGCTGTGTCGGGCGTGGGTTGGGTTGGCCGCGTCATGGCCGATACGGGCGAGATCAGCCCTATGACCAATCCCGATAATATCTTCATCGTCGTATCCAATATTTTGGCGATTCCGGGGATGTTCGGGTTGATCATGGCAGCGCTTGTGGCCGCGTTGATGTCGACCGTCGATACATTGGTGACGGCCACAGCGGCAGTGATCGTGAACGACGTCTGGCAGCCCTATTTTGGTCAGGGAAAAGACGACAAAGCGATGCTGAAAGTCGCACGAATCACGACCGTCTGCTCATCTGCTGTGGCGCTATCACTGGTCCCACTCTTCATGTCCTTTGATTCGATCTACGAGGCCCATGCTGCGTTTGTGGCTGCGGTGATTCCCCCGATGGCCGTAACCCTGCTTGCTGGCATCACCTGGAAACGTTTCGGCGCCAAAGCAGCCGTCATCACGTTGGTGGGCGGCAGCCTCGCCGTCGGCATTTCCCTTGTGTTCCCGCAGGTCATCGAACCCTTTGCGCAAGGCGTGGACCCTGGCGGAGTCGGCATCAAAGCCCACAAATACATGCGCGCCTTCTACGGATTGGTGGTCTCGGGTGGTTTGGCCATCGTCAGCGGTTTTATTTTCCGTGAAGCCCCCGAGGAACATCCTCATCTGGTGGCAGGCAATGAACTCGACGCGATGCGCATTTTCAAAGGCTCCGAACCCAAGACCGCTGGAGGCAAGATCGAATTGAAGCTTCGTATCGTCGAAGAACACGCTGGCATGCCCGAGGGCGGAGACGAGTTGGGAGTCCACATGCACCCCGACGATCGCAAGAGGCTTGGCGTCGACCCGGGCGACCTCGTGGTGGTTTCGGCC
>JBFFMO010000903.1:0-2500 GCA_041554035.1 Allomicrovenator sp.
ATCGACAACGACTGGTGCCACACAAGTCTGATCTGGACGCCACCCCATTGGGTCACACGTCTGGCTGACGCGTCCAGCCTCGACCGAACACGCATCACGATGTCCTATCTGGTCGTGGGCCATAACCCAGTGGTGGTTGAGGTCCCTGAGGGCGCATCGGATATCGCCCGCGTCGTGAGCGAGCCGCTGCACACCAAAGGGCGACTTCGTTATCTGGTCTGTGGCACGAAGGGGCGCTACCCGATCGTGTCCCCGGAATCTCGGGTCGGTGACGACACTCAGGCCATGAAACGCCTGCCCCCGGCAACCGTGGTCGAAATTGGCCCGACGGTGACAAAGGGCGACGGCGAAGACGTTTCACGCAGCTACGTTAAGGTCTTGGAGCGCCCGTGAAACCCCGTGTGGTCGAGCTCTTTTGCGGCATGGGTGGTTTTGCAGAATCCGCCGGCGACGATGTCGAGGTCGTGTTGGCGGCCGATGCGTCGTCCCATGTGCTCGAAATCTACAAAAACAACTTCAAGCATAACGCCCGGCAGATGAACTTGCAGTCGGCCCATGCCGACCTGATGGCAAAGTTGGATGCCGATATTTGGTGGATGTCCCCACCCTGCCAACCCCACACTGTGCGCGGAAACCAGCTCGATTTGAGCGATCCTCGTTCGGCAAGTTTTGAAAAGGTGCTCGAGTTCATCACGGAGGTCGGCCCTCGTGCGATCGGCATGGAAAACGTCGAGGGCTTCAAGAGCAGTGACGCACACCGTCGCTTGCTTGGCGTGTTGGAACGCGCCGGCTATCACGTCACCGAAGAAATCCTGTGCCCGACCCAATTTGGCGTCCCCAACAAACGGCCACGCTATTATATGGCGGCGCGTAAAGACGCGGTTCCGGTGTTCAAGACCACGCAGGTGGGCCGTCCTTTCCAGACCTACCTTGAAAAGGATTTAGACCCCCGGCTCGTGGTTCGAGATCAGGATTTCCAGAAATACGGGAAGGCATTCCTGATCGTCGACGCCGAAGACCCTGACGCGATGACTTCGTGTTTCACTTCGGCCTACGGAAAATCCTGGGTGTTCTCGGGGTCGTACCTGCGTCAGGACGGCGTCTTGCGCAGGTTTTCAGCCCGTGAACTCTTGAACTTCATGCATTTCCGACCCGAATTTGAGATTCCAGATTCTGTGTCGTTGAAGAAGTCGTGGAAATACATCGGCAACAGCCTGAGTATCCCACCCACCCGGTCGGCATTTGACGCCCTCGTGGCGGAATCGCCGTAAAGCGAAGGCTCACGTAATACAGGCCGCACGCTTGTGGATTTGACACCCACCGCACAAACGACACAATGAAAGGACACCTATCCGAAAGGTTCTTTCATGCTCAACACCTCCCGTGCTGCGTTGTTTCTGGTCTTGGCGCTCACTGCGTGTGGGTCTGATAACACGTCGTCCAACGTCGAAAGTCAGAACGATACCGATGTAGTGACAACACAGGACGTCGGTACGCTGGATCAATCCGGCGACACCGTATTTGTGCCCGACTACCAATTATGTTTGCTCGGCGCTTCGTCGGCGACACGTGGCCCCTGCCCCAATGCCGACGAGGTCATCGACTTTGGAGACGTGGGCGCTGGCCAGTCGGTGGCCCGCCTGATTCGAATCGACAACACGGGCAAGGTGAACCTGAACGTCCAACAAGTTCAGGTGTTGACGCAACGTAACGAACTTTTTGAGTTGGAGTTCTTTAAACTGGCCAACGATGGCTCGGTCACCACGATTCAAGAGCCCTTCAATATCTCGACCGACGGTTTTGTGTTCATCCGTGTTCGTTTCACGGGTGACCCACCCAACAGCCCTATTCCCGCCGAAGCCGTGATCGCACAGGTTGATGTTTCTTCGGGCGAGACCTTCGACATCGAGGTCCCCTTGGTGGGCCAGGTCAGTGATTGTGCGGCCGGAACCTCCGATTGCGATCCCCTGACCGTGGGATGCGAAACCAACACACTCGACGACAATAACAACTGCGGTGGATGCGGCTCAGCCTTTGTTTGCGGCCCCAATAACGTCTGCATGAACGGCGGGTGCGCGATTGGCATGTGTCCAGCGCCGACCCTCATGGATTGCGACGGTGTTTTTGCCAACGGCTGCGAAACAGGCATCGCCGGCGACCCCTCCAATTGCGGAGGCTGTGGCGGTACGACCGTAAGCGGAACCCCAAATCCGGCCTTCATTTGCGCGGGCGTGGATGTACTTCACGCGGTGCCCACGTGCGATAATCGGGTCTGCGGGTTTGGACAATGCATCGAAGGATGGGGCGATTGCACCGGAGCAACCGGCTGCGAAACCGACCTCACCACGATCGACAATTGTGGCGGCTGCGGAAACTTGCCCAACAACGCTGGCACCGTATTTCGCTGCGGCGACCTCTACCCCAACACTCAAGTGACCTGCGAAACCACAGGATGTGTTCCCGGCGAGTGCCTCGCGGGATTCTACGACCTGGATCAGCA
>JBFFMO010000904.1:0-2497 GCA_041554035.1 Allomicrovenator sp.
ATTCTGGAAGCCACGGCCGATGAAAACCTGAACGTTTTGCTCAGTGATGCGCTGCACCTGAGTGTGATTGGCCATGAGTTCTATGCAGCCGAGATCTTCAAGACCTTGGGCGGTGTGGAAACGGATGCGGAAATCGTGGTTCGTGGATTCGCCGTCTCGCCTTAGCGCTCAGGATTGAACTTGGACCCCGTCGAACCCATCCCCGTTCCGCATACGCCGCAAAATGTGATGCGTCGGCGCGCCCTGATCCGAGTGGCGACGCTTGCTCTCGCGCTTGCGGTGTTATGGGGAGCCGTCTGGTACCTCGATTGGTATCAGTACATCACGACCGAGAATATCCGTGCGGTCATGAACGACGCAGGCTGGATGGGCGTTGTGGCTTACGTAGCGGCGTTTGTGTTCGGAAATCTGGTCCAAGTGCCCTCCAACGTGTTCCTGGCCGCAGCGGTGCTCTCGTACGGTTTTTTCCCCGGCTACCCGCTCGCGCTGTGCACGAGCTTGGTGTCGGTTTCGGTGAGCTTCTTTTTTGTTCGAAGTGTGGGCGGGAAAGCACTGACCGCGGTCGAGCGCCCCTGGGTTCGTAAGGCATTGAGCCGTCTTGACGAACATCCGGTATCGACCGTCGTCGTATTACGATTGGTGTTCGCCGGCTCGCCGTGGCTGAATTATCTGCTGGCGATGTCAGACATCAGATACCGCGACTTCGCACTGGGCAGCGCCATCGGGCTTGCTCCACACCTGGCCGTCCTTGCGGGATTGATGGCGTTTGCCGTCGATTCGACGGTCTAGCGCGGCCTAAAGTTCAAGACAGTCTTGGATGGGATGGGTTTTGTCGGGCGCGGTCCGCGATTCTTTGGGCATCAGATGAGTCTGAGAAATCTCGGGCTCTGCCACGACCCTGTCCAAGAGTTCGACCAGATTCTCGTCGTCGCGTTGGCGAACTCGCACGTAATACGACGCGCCAGATTGGGCCAGAAACGAGATGCATTTTGCCGTGCCTGAATCGGCGCTCGAATAGACTCGGACTGGGCCGGGCGGCAGGATGTACGGGTAATAGGAATCATCGAGCACAATGATTTTCTTGTCGGCGTCTGGCGTTCCAACGGTGCTGTCCACGTACGCGGCTTGACCGGATCCCACATCCGAATTGCCGTAGATGTAGATCACCGTCATTTCGAGCGGGACCTTGGTCGTCTCGTATGCGGGGCCGTTGAACAACGCGCAAGAGGGCAGAAATACCGCCAAGAACACGAGCTTTTTCATCATTCGTCATACTCGGTGGAAGACGCGTCCCGGAAAAACTCGATGTAAAAACGTACCGGCCCCACCGATTCAATATGATGAGGCAGGTCTGGCTCAACGAGACCGGGGTTTGAGCGCGACAGAATTTCGGGCATCCCGCCTTCAAGTTGGTATTGAAGCTCACCTTCCAGAATGCGGATCAAGGCCCACACGCCACCTTTGGTTCGATGGGACTGCTTGAGCCCTGCGGGGATCGTCTCTTCGGTGAAGATATCGGTTTTTTTGTAAGAAACGAGCGTGCTTGGCCAATTCATGTTGGGCCTCCGTACGGCATTCTGTGTTGTTACGATCGAGGGTGCAAGTGGTGTTCACCACGTCCCGGTGTTGCCCATCGATGCCCAAGGTTCTGCCGGGGGAAGGGGGTCGCCCTTTTGGAGTAACTCGATCGAAATCAGATCCGGTGTCGCCACAAACGCCATATGCCCGTCGCGCGGAGGTCTCAAAATGACCACACCGGCATCGCTGAGCTTCTTGCAGGTCGCATAGATATCATCAACCTGAAAGGCGAGGTGACCGAAATTCCGGGCATTGCCGTAGTCTTCGTCGTCCCAGTTGTACGTCAATTCAATGAACGCCTCCTCGTCATCCGGAGCGGCAAGAAAGACCAACGTGAATCGACCTTTTTCGCTCTCTCTTCTGCGGGCTTCACGCAATCCCAAGAGGTCACAAAAAAAGTGCAGAGTCGCGTCAAGGTCACGTACTCGAATCATGCTGTGTAGGTATCGCATTGCCGTCTCCTGATTGAGCGCGGAGCATGCCCAAATCAGCATGGAACATCAACACGGACCTGCCGACTTCCACCACCGAAAACCGGGGGATATTCGATTTCCAAGCCGCTTGCACCACTCTAAACCCTGCACTACACTCGCTTGTTAGTGAACACTTACTTACGGATGGAGGCGGCAAAATGGCTGAGCGGAATTGGACGCAATTTACGGAAGAACACGACATGTTTCGCAAGGCGCTTCGCGACTATGCGGTCAAGGAACTCGCACCTCACGCTGAAGAATGGGAAAAAAACAGGCTCTTTCCCAACGAAGTATTTCACGAGATGGGCCGCCTTGGATTCCTGGGGGCAAGATACCCCGTTGAACTCGGGGGAAGCGGCGGCGACGTTTGGCACACCGCATGTTTGGCCGAAGAGCTGCCACGCTGCGGCATGGCTGGCCTGACGATGGGCATTTTGGTGCAGACG
>JBFFMO010000905.1:0-2497 GCA_041554035.1 Allomicrovenator sp.
GTTTATTTTTGATCAATTGGGCAAATGCGTTGTTCATTTGCCCTCCGACGACGGTGAAAACGCCTTTGCGATTTGTGCGAGTGCTTCAGAATTCATTTGCGGGACAAAAATAAAGGGGACGTCGAGGCGTGGGAGCTTGATGGTCTGATCGATTTCTCGCAGGTATTTTTTCTGGAGAGTCGCTCGCTGCACGCGGAATCGCGCCGCGTCGATCATCCGTGAAATTGCCGGTTCTCGCACGTCTTTTTGGGCTGCTTCCAGGAGCGCGAGCTCTTCTTCAGAGAATTGGCGCCCATAAAGGCCGTTGGCGATCACCAGGCCCATCGGCATACCAATCTCTTGGGAGACGCGTTCAAGGAGCATGGCGGTCTCGTTGACCGGCATTTCTTCCGCCAACGTCACCAGATTCAGCACGGTGATTTCTGGGTCCCGCATCAAGTCCGAGATCTTCTGGGCTTCTTCGAACATGTGTCCAGAAGACAGGATGGACATGATCACGTGGGGAATTTGCAGCAAGAAGATGCCGTGCCCCGTCGCAGGTGCATCAAGCACAATCTTATCCCACACAGGCCGGCCATTGGCTTCCTCTGTGACGTGGAAGTACGCCTTGCCAAGCATCACCAATTCGTTGAGCCCGGGAATGGCTCGAAGGAATGCTCGCATGATTCGGTTTTCGAAGATCGCGCGATAGATCACGCGAACCTTGAGCATCATCACCGCGTATTCTTCCATCGCTGCGGCCGGAGTGACATTCACGGCAAAAAGATTGGGCTCGATCTCGGTGATCTCGGTCCCGACCGTGTCCACGCCAAACATCGCGCTGACTTTGTCCTGCGTGTTCATCTCCATCAGAAGAGTTCGCTCGCCGCGTCGGGCGCAAGAAAGCGCAAACGCTGATGCGATCGTGGACTTGCCCACGCCTCCTTTTCCCGAAAAGAGCACGAACCGTTTGGAATACAAATTAACGTCGTTCAAAGACCTGACCTTGGTCGCATAGAGCGGATGGCGTGAAATCTAGTGTTGGCGGGATTTCGACGCAATACCCGTGTTGGTAAATGCGTAGAAATTGCGGGCGTGAGGGAACTTCACCCCAAGGCCGCTGTCAAGACCAGTACGCACGTGCAGCAACGAAACACTTAATGGAGAAGCCGATGAACCGCCCAATGGTTGCTAGCATTCTTGCGCTCGCACTGTGTGCCTGCGAACAAAACTCAGTCAAAAATAATCCAACCACCGAAAACCCGGCAGCTCAGACAGAGGCGCCTGATCGCTTCGCCAGTCTTGTTGTCGAGCCCTCTGAGCCAGCCGTTTTTGAAGAAAGTCCGCCCGCTGTTTCAGACATCTTCGCCAAAAATGTTGACGCTGTGACCAGTGAAGATGGCGAAGAGCTCCACGAAACCAACGAAATGCCCGAGACTGTTCGAACCACGGTCAAAAAAGCCGTTCAAGATCCAGCGATGATGGTAGGCGACGCATTGCGTGGAACCGGAGGCAAATTATCAGTGAAGATGGGTCGGGGTAGTCTTGGAGGCTTGGGCTCTCGCGGAGCCGGTAAAGGCGGGGGAGGCGAGGGATTTGGCCGCGTCGGAGGGTTGGGGAAGGTTGAGCAGGGTGGTGGTCGAGGAACCGGAGGCAAGATCGGTCGTCGTGTAGCGCGCTCTGGTGGGGTCATTAATATGGGTTACGGGCGCGGTGCCTCCGGAGGCGTCGCAGTGCAGACCCCCGTCTACGAGAAATCGACCCCAGAAGGTTATCAGAATTACGGTACAAACAAGTTTACGGACCCCAGCAAAGACAAGCTCTCGACGTTTTCAATCGATGTCGACACGGGGAGCTACACGATCGCACGCCGCAAGCTGAACGAAGGCGGGTTGCCGCCGAGCGATGCCGTACGGGTTGAAGAGTTCATCAATTATTTCAAATACTCGTACCCGTCGCCAAAGACCGCGCCATTTGCTGTCAACTTGGAGGCTGCGCCCAGTCCATTTTCTGCAAAACCAAATATGTTTGTGATGCGGGTGGGCGTTCAGGCCAAAAAGCTCGATGCAGCCTCACGCAAACCTATTCATCTGACCTTTTTGGTCGATGTTTCTGGGTCCATGAATTCGTCCGATAAGTTGGCCTTGGCGCAGCGTTCGATGGCCTTCCTGGTCGACAATTTGCGTGAAGAGGACACGGTCGCAATCGCAACGTACGCCGGTCGAGTGAGTCAGATTCTGGCGCCGACCCATGCCAGCGATCGCGAGAAAATCTTGGGAGCCATCGATAAATTGCGCTCCGGCGGTTCAACGGGGATGTCCGACGGGCTTGAGGCGGCGTACCAGCTTGCCGCCCAAACAATCGAAAAAGACGAGGTCTCCCGGGTGATTGTCCTCTCGGATGGCGACGCCAACGTGGGCGCGACCAGTCACGACGAAATCTTGAGCCGCATCAAGGGATACGTCGAAAAGGGCGTCACGCTTTCGACGATCGGGTTTGGCATGGGCAATTATAAAGA
>JBFFMO010000906.1:0-2496 GCA_041554035.1 Allomicrovenator sp.
AATTTGTGAACGCGCTTTCGAGTTGATGTGTGAACGCGCTGCGACCCGTATGATTGGGGTCGACCGTCCACTGGGTACCCGGCAATTCGTTCAAGGCTGGATTGCGGACTCCCGTGCCGAGATCGACGCGGCGCGACTTCTTGTTCTGCACGCGGCCTGGAAAATCGACCGTGAGGGTTCTCAGGCCGCTCGGGTCGAGATCTCGACCATCAAGTTCTTTGTCGCCAACATTCTGCAGAACGTTTTGGATAGAGCGATTCAAACCCATGGGGCGCTAGGGCTGACCGATGACACCCCATTGGCGTACTGGTTTCGGCACGAACGAGGGGCAAGGATTTACGACGGGCCTGACGAAGTACACAAATCAGTCGTGGCCCGAAGCGCTCTGAAAAAGTACGGAGTGAAGGTCAAATGATACTCGAAGATCGCGTCAAAACTCCTCGAAAGGGCGAAGAAGTCGACAGTCAACGACTGGCCGAATTCTTGGCCCCACATGGCGTTCAGGGCCCTCTGGAAATCAAACAATTTCCCGCAGGACACTCTAACCTCACGTATCTGGTTGTGGATGCGGCGGGTCGAGAAGTGGTCGTTCGCCGGGCTCCAATCGGAGCCAACGTGAAGTCTGGGCACGATATGGGGCGCGAGTTTCGCGTCCTGGCGGCGGTCCATCCTTTCTATTCAAGGGTTCCGCTTCCGATTGCCTTTTGTGATGACGAGGCCGTGATCGGCGCGCCATTTTTTGCGATGTCCCGCGTCAAGGGCAGCATTTTACGCGGACCCGACGCCTCAGGCCTCGATATTTCGCCTGAAAAAATGTCGGGCGTCTGCGAGTCCTTTGTTCAGAATCTGGTCGAGATTCACCGCGTGGATATCACTCGGCCGGAACTGGCTGTGTTGGGACATCCCACGGGCTATGTGGCTCGTCAGGTCGAAGGGTGGACACGGCGCTACGAAAAGGCAAAAACTGACGAAATTCCTGAGATGGAAGAACTCTCGAAGTGGCTGGCAGAAAACCAGCCGACGGAGCAGGGCGCTGCCTTGATTCACAACGACTACAAATACGACAACCTCGTGCTGGACTCGGGGCTGAGCGAGATTCTTGCGGTGCTCGACTGGGAAATGGCCACTTTGGGCGACCCTCTCATGGATCTCGGGACTACATTGGCGTACTGGGTTCAACCGGAGGACGCTGAATTCCTGCAGGCGATGTCCGGTCCAACGGCATTGCCCGGGAATTACACCCGACAACGGCTCGCCGAAAAATACGCCGAACTTTCAGGACGTAACATCGATGAAATCTTATTTTATTATGTTTACGGCCTCTTCAAAATTGGCGTGATTGGCCAACAAATCTACAGAAGATATGCCCAGGGATTGACCACCGATCCGCGATTTGGCGCGCTGATTTTTGCAGTGCATGCCGTCGCGCAGCGTGGTTCCTCGGCAATCAGGAGTCAGAAAATATGATGACGAAGACAACCGTATTGGCCCTGAGCCTCATGCTAGCACTCGGGGCTTGTAAGAAGGCTGAGGCGCCGCAGCCCGAGGGTGCACCCGTTGAAAGTGTGGTCGCGCCGCAGCTCACTCCGATGAATGAATCGGATGTACGCGGACTGCTCACGACGTGGCAATCCTCTCAGAATCAACGCGACATCCCAGCGTACTCGGCCCTTTATTCTTCGAAATTCGAAGGTGTGACGAGAAGCGGGGCCAAGGTTTCTCGTTTTGACCGGGATGGTTGGATTCTCAACAGTCGAAAAGCGCTGAAGGAAAAGACCGATGTCCGCTTTGATGAGCCAGATATAGCTTTCAGCGGCACGTCGGCGGTGGTGAGATTTTCTCAAGGTTCCAACGTTGAGGGGGAGGCTGAAATCGGCGAAAAGGTGCTCGTTCTTACGAAGACGTCTGAGGGAACGAAAATCGTTCGTGAAGAGTTGAGGCAACTTCAGGCCGCGCCCGGCCCCAAACAAGCTTTTGACCCCAATCGCTGGGCGCCAGTCCTTTTGGATGAGTTCTTGGTGTTGAGTGACACCGTTGATGAAGCCTGGCTGACCGATACGAAGAGGATCGTCGGGGAGGGGCCAATGATCGGTTCAATGGCTGTGGCCGAAACTTGGTTGGATGTGGCCAAACTTCCAGTGCCGGTGCGCTCGTTGAAGGGACGGACGTTTTCGATACATGGGGAAAAAGAGTGCCGAGCCACAGTTCAGGGATTCCGAGTCATCTCTCGCGCGACCCCGCATTTCTCGGTTGTTGAGGGATGGCGCGCTCGGCCTGTGACCAAAGAGGCACAGACCGAGATCGCCGGTGAAATCGTCGCCATGGCGTCCACGGAGGGTCGGGTACTTGTCGCGAAACTCGACAAACGATGTCCCGGCATTTGGGCTCAGGCGGTTCACAACGCCGGTGACGAAGTGTTCACCGTCGAAGCCGACCAAGCCATCGATGATGACGTGTTGGCTCAGATCCGAAAGTCCGCGGCATGGTCGCAGATTG
>JBFFMO010000907.1:0-2494 GCA_041554035.1 Allomicrovenator sp.
CAGCCCCAAAGAAAACCGCGACGTTCCGCCGCTTCGTTACGAAGAGGTGTACCGGCTTAAACAAGAGCATCCCGAACTCGATATCGAGATCAACGGCGGTATCAAAACCTTGGACGAGGCGCAGGCTCATCTGGAGCACGTGGACGCGGTGATGATTGGCCGTGCGGCTTACGATCACCCCTACATGTTCGCCGATGTGGACCGACGATTCTACGGCGACGAACACGAAGTGATTCAGCAACATGAAATCGTGAGCGCGATGGCGGACTACGCCGAAACAAGGCTGGTCGCAGGCGATAAGCTGAACTCGGTGACGCGCCATATGTTGCATTTGTTTTCGGGACAGCCCGGCGCGCGCGCTTGGCGCCGCCATTTGAGCGAAAACGTATGGCGTGCAGGGGCGAGCCCAGAAGTTCTGCTGCAGGCTTTAGAATTCGTGAGGGGAGCCGAATGAGCATCCCGAGCAAGGAAGCGCTGCAGCGCCATCGCGCGGCGTGTGAAGCAGGAGAGAGCGGCTACATGGACCCAGAGACTGGCTATTTTGTGATGACGTCCCATCACCTGCGCGCCGGCAACGGCTGTTGCGGAAACGGTTGCCGTCATTGTCCGTGGCCGCCTGCCGAGCAAAAGTCTGCCTGCCGGCCTGATGTGCCGTCCTACCCCTGGCCTGAATAAGCGTTGCGCCGCACTATTGCTTGCGAATCAAGAGGTCGTTTCGCTGCGTCAAAAACACCGCGGCGGATGCCACGACGCCCGTTGTCGCCTGAATATCTTCGACATGAAAGAACTCGGTGCGGATGGTTTCGCTTTCGAATTGCACCACCATGAACCCGTTCTCGGTGGCGTTGACCCAGCGAACGTGGGGGTTTTCAACCAGCAGGCGTTCCAGAATCGTCTGCGGGATGGCGTCAAGACCAGGGCTTGTCACGCCCGGCGTGACGAACTCCACTCCGATGGCGCCCCGACCGGTGTTGGGATCGAACGTCTCGGTGTTGTTGGGGTCGAGCGTCAGTTCGTTGGCCCATGACGAGTGGATGTCGCCGGTCAGCACCACGAGCTTGGAATTGCTGGCCTTTACGGCATCGTAGAGTCGGTTACGTGATTGCTGGTACCCATCCCATTGGTCAAAATTGATGTAGCCTCCGCCTCCGTCGGCCTCGAGCCCGCCTTGGATTTTGAGTTGGCCCATCATGACCTGCTGACCCAGCACATTCCATTGCGCTGTCGATTGGGCGAACCGCTCAAAAAGCCATTTTTCCTGGTCCGGCCCCAAAAGGTCCGGTTCGTCACTTCGCGCGTCCTCGGTCGTCAGGACTTGTTTTGTTCGCGCCCAAAGCCTGGTGTCGAGCATGTGCAGGTCGAGCACGTCGCCAAACGAAAAGCCGCGGAAGATGCGCGCGGCAACGGTTTCCCGGATGGGCATCCATTCCAGGTACGCGCGCGTCGCGGCGGCCTTTCGAATCACCCACGAGCCGTCGGATGCGCTGTGTGAGGGCGCGCCGTCGCGATAGGCGTCGTTGGCCGTTTCGTGGTCATCCCAGACGGCAATCATCGGATGGCGCGCGTGCAGCAATTGCAGGTCTTCGTCGGTTCGATGCTGGGCGTAACGCCGCCGATAGTCTTCCAACGTCAGGCATTCCCATAATGGGTCGGAGTCGCGGTCAGGAATCTCGCCGGGGCCTCCATTTTCGTAGATATAATCGCCCAGATGCAGGACACAATCCAAGTCGTCTTGTTCAGCCAGCGCGCGGTAGGCGTGGAAATAACCACGACGGTAATTCGAGCAAGAGACCACGCCAAAGGTCACGGGTTTGAGCCCAGTTTTGGCGGTCGTTCGGGTACGGCCCACCGGCGAATAGCGGCCCAGGCAGGCGAATCGATAATAATAGGTTTTGCCCGAAGCGAGCCCTGTGACATCGATTTTGACCGTGTGGTCTTCATAGGCCGACGCGCCCACGTAGCCAGCTGAGACTCGGTCTTTAAATGCTTCGTCGTGAGCGACTTCGAAAAAGACTTCCACGGGGGCGTGGGACTCAAGCGTGACTCGGGTCCAAATGATTGCGGCGTCGCTCAGGGGATCGCCGCTTGCCACGCTATGCGAGAACACGTCTTCGGGGCCAAGAGGTCCTTCCCAAACGTATTTTTCGAGTCCCTCGTCCTCGGCGCACGAGGCCACATACCAGGGCGCAAGCGCACTAAGAGAGAGGGATTTTAGAAATGTTCGACGATCCATATCACTTCGCTGGGCAGGTTTTCATGCGGACCAAACGGTCATTCACGAATTCACGTTGTTCCGGCCGGAACTTTTGCGCGAGCGTTGTGCTCTCGTCAATCAAACCGTGCACAAACCCTGTGACCGCGTCGCTCGATTTCTGCACGGTGGTCTTGGCGCTTGGCAGGTCCGGGGTTCGTTGAGTCCAGTTCGCAAGCAAGGACATTTTGGTCTTGTGCTGGGCCTTGAGCAGAACGTTGATTTTGGACTCGGTGCTTGCGA
>JBFFMO010000908.1:0-2489 GCA_041554035.1 Allomicrovenator sp.
CAGGCCGTGTTGCTGGCGTTTCCAGGCGTTGGTCCCAAGACCGCTGCCTTTGTTTTGATGTCTGCCCTAGGAAAAGACGTGTTCCCGATGGACACCCACATCTTCCGAATTTTGGAACGGGTCGGTTTGTTGGATTCGTCGAAGTCGGCAAGTCTCGCGCACCGTGCGATGGAGGAGCTGATCCCGGAAGGCGATTGTTTCTCGGCTCACATGGTGCTGGTGGAGCATGGTAGGAAAGTTTGCGCCTCGCGAAACCCACGCTGCACCGAATGCAGTTTAAACGATATTTGTGCTTTTGCTCTGGAGTTGTAAGTGCTTACGAAAATAGATCATATCGGTATCGCTGTTCGTTCGATTGACGAAAAGATCCCGCTTTATCGCGATGTCCTTGGCCTTGAATTTCTGGGCGATGAAATCGTTGAGTCGCAGGGCGTGCGGGTGGCGTTTTTTAAGCTCGGCGAGTCCATGCTTGAACTGCTTGAGCCCACGCGCGACGACAGCCCCATCGCCAAATATCTGGAAAAAAATGGCGAAGGTATTCACCACCTCGCGGTGGGAACCGACGACATTGATGCGGCACGCAAACGGGCGTCGTCCAATGGGTTGCGCCTGCTCAGTGACGCTCCGCTTGATGGAGCGCACGGCAAATTGATTTCGTTTGTGCACCCGAAAGACACAGGCGGAATGCTCTTGGAGTTTACGCAGCGCGGTGCGCCTAAGGGGTAGCCAATTCCGTAAGGCACGAGCCGTTCACGCAGAGTTGGCCATTGCCACATTGAAACGCCGCGCGACACTCATCGCCGTCGTAGGTGCAGCCGAGGACCGGCTCCGGGCACGTGTCCGAGGTGTGGAGCAGGGCGCAGCGGCCCCCCGCGCCATCGGTACACTCGTCATCACCTTCGCACAGGGCAGGGATGCAGGTGTTTACCGGGCGACCAAAAGTACCTGCGGGCGCACAAGCCTGATTTTCCTGGCAATCCAGGCCGACCTGACATTCGTCGTACCTGCACTGATTTCCCGTCCCGGGTCCAACCCCTCCGCAATAACCGACAAACGGTGAAATGCAGCGCCCGTTGGCGCCATCGGTGCATTGGCTGTCGTCGCAACACTCGTTCGACTCGTCGGGCGTCTGGCATTCCTCGACTCTGAGATCGAGGGGCAGTTGGCAATAGGTCGCGGCGTTGGCGATTTGGGTGCAGAGCTGCAAATCGCAGTCGCTTGGGTCTTTACATTGTTGTGCCGGATTTAGATCGTTATTAACGGTGTTATTGGTCGCATTATTTGTCCCGCTATTTGTTGCATTATTCGTTGCGCCATTGGTGGCGTTATTCGTTGTGCTATTTTCGGTCGCCTTTTTTTCGGCGTCATCGGAACAGCTTGTCGCAACAACAAGGGATAAAAAGATGGCTGCGTATTTCATGATGCCTCGGGCCCCAAAAGGTCGAATTTGACTTAAAGTGTTCCCCCAAGCGAAACGCGAATCAAGAAGAACTCAATTCGCGTTTCGGGGAACCAAAATTGTCGGGCGATTCAGTTGGCGACAAAATTCAGGATGCGACCTTTCACAAAAATGATCTTCCTGATCGTCTTTCCTTCGAGATGCTTCTGAATATTCTCGTCAGCCTGGGCGATAGCCACTGCCGTCGCTTCGTCAGCGTCCGTAGGGCAATCGACGGTCGCCCGCATTTTGCCCATGACCTGTACGGCAAGCGGATACGTCGCCGACACGAGCAATGCAGGATCGTAGGTTGGCCATGCCACCGTGGCGATCGACGTTGTGTTTCCGAGTCGTTGCCAGATTTCTTCGGCGATATGAGGGGCGTAGGGCCCCAGCAATTGAACGAATGGCGCGACGACACTGAGTGGGACTTTCTCTAATTTATAGAGGAAGTTCACGAACTCCATCATGGAGGCAATGGCGGTGTTGAAGCGCATTTCCTCGGTGTCTTCACTCACCTTTTTGATCGTGCGATGAAGCTCCCTCAGTGTTTCCTCGTCCGCTTCAACATCTGCCACGGACTCGCCGATTCCTTCTTCGTCACACAGCAGTCGCCAGATGCGTCCCAAGAATCGATGAACGCCGCCCACATTTCGTGGATTCCACGGCTTCATCTGTTCCAAGGGGCCCATGAACATCTCGTAGAGCCGGAGCGTGTCCGCGCCGTACTCATCGATGACCATGTCCGGATTGACGACGTTGCCGCGCGATTTTGACATCTTCTCGGTAAGTTCGAGCAACTCAAAGCCTTCCACGGGATGGACTGCTTTTTCGTTTTTCCAAACGACATCGTCGGCATGCACGGTGCGTGGCAGCGCGTCTGGGTTTGCATCGCGTTCATGGTACGAGATGTTCTTGCCGTCGGCCGTCTCGTAGTACTCGTACGCGAGTCCCAGAATCATTCCCTGATTGACGATGCGCTGGAACGGCTCTTTGGTCGTGACTAGGCCACAATCGTAAAAGACTTTGTGCCAGAAACGAGCGTAGAGCA
>JBFFMO010000909.1:0-2487 GCA_041554035.1 Allomicrovenator sp.
CCTTCGGGCAACGGGCTCAAGACGACACTGACGTTGAAGTATGGCTTCTTTCGCACGGGCGAAACCACGTTGCCGGCGTTCCTCGTCAATCTGGACTCGGCGGGAAAAACGACGCCTGCCACCACAACACCGATTCAGCTAAAGGTGATGCCGGTTCTTTCAGCCGGAGAATCTCTTTCGGCTCCACAGAATCCGGTCGAAATGTGGGTCGATGACTACACCTTGCTCTGGCTCGGTGGCTTTCTTCTTCTAATAATTAGCCTGGTCCTGACCACCTGGTTTGTCCGACGTCGGGCCAACGAGGTCGTCGAAGCCCTTCCACCTCGCCCCCCCTACGACATCGCCATCGAAAAGCTCTTGGGGCTGGAGTCTTCCGGGCTGCTTGAACGGGGGGACTATATGGTCTTTTACGTTCGGCTCTCCGAGACCCTGCGCGAGTATCTTGGTGAACGCTACAACTTCCCGGGCACCGAGCTTACGACGACTGAGATCGCGCTTCGTTTGGCCGACGTGAAGTGGCCTTTAGGCATGGAGCTCAGCGAGGTTAGGAATATTCTTGGCAGCTCAGACCTGGTGAAGTTCGGCGGAATGATACCAGACGTGGCGCAAGGGAAAGCCCTGCTGCGACGGGCGATATCTGTCGTGGAGCTGACCAAGGGTCGCTTCCGACAACCGTTGAAAGCCGCCCCCGGGGTGCCTTCTGGTGCCGAGCCCGCGGATTCCGAGACCGAGTCGGAGGTCGAGACAACCGTTACTACCGCTGGCGAGACAGCCGGTGTCCAAACAGCCAGTGCCGAGACGACTGCCACCGAGACGACTGCCACCGAGACGACAACGACAAGCACCGAGACAACAAACACCGAGACCTCTGGTGCCCCGGCTGGCACGGAGACGACTGGTGCCCAGACGACCAGTAGCGAGAACACTGGCGACAAGACGGCCGATGACGAGACGACTTCACACGGACTTTCGAAAGACGCTGATGAATGGAAGCCTGACGCCACAAAACCAGGTCAGACCGAGACAGCCGTGGCTGACGTCAAAACAAAAGACGAGTCCGAGCCAACCCAACCAAACCCTTCCCTGAAGTGGCAGCCTCCGGAGGATTCGCCATGAACTGGCAATACGAATACCCGTGGGGGCTCATCCTTCTGCTGCTCATTCCTATTTTGGCCGTCATGCTTTTCGTTCCGCGCTTGCGCGCCGAGCGGACAGGTTCATTGCGATTTTCAGGGGTGGCGATCGCCGCCAAACAGCGCCGCGGATGGAAACGTTTTCTGGAACCCCTCCCCGACGTACTGACGCTGATTGCGCTTGGGCTTTTGATTCTCGCCATGGCACGCCCTCAATCCATCGAAGCCGATGAAATCGACATCGAAGGCATCGACATCTACTTGGCACTCGATATGTCGGGCTCCATGCGAGCGATCGACATGGATATCCAGGAAGTCCAAGCCTTAGAACGCAGTGGCCAGCGCCCGCTTAATCGATTTGAGGCGGCCATCCGCACCTTAAAAGACGTAGTTGGTTCACGAGGTCACGATCGTCTGGGAATGGTCGTGTTCGCACGTGACGCCTTCCTTCAATTCCCGCTGACGCTGGATCGCCGCACGATCAACGCGATGCTCGACCGCTTGCGGCTGGGTGATATCGACGAAGGCGGCACGGCGATTGGCAACGCTATCGGTCGTGGCGTGATGGGTTTAAGAGACAGTGAAGCAAGGTCCAAGATCCTGATCTTGATCACGGACGGCGACCGTCGCGGCGGAAATATTTCGCCCAAACAGGCCACGGAAATGGCGGCAAAACTCGGCATCAAAATCTTCCCAATTCTGGTCGGAAAAGAAGGCGTGACGCTTTACCCCGCTGGCCGAGATGTTTTTACGAATTCGACCCGTTATCAACAAACCGAATTCCCTGTGGACCCAGCGTTGCTGCAAGAAATCGCGGATGAAAGTGACGGGAAATTCTACCGTGCAACTGACGCCGAAGGCCTTCGTGATGACCTGCATTCGATTTTGGACGAATTCGAAAAGACACGAATTCGTGACACCACCAGCGTGGATCCCGAAGAGCTTTTCCGCCCACTTGCCATCTGGTGTCTGGCGTTGTTGACGCTTCAATTCCTCTTACGTCACACACTTCTTCGTAAGTTTCCGTGAGGTAAAAATGCAGTTCGGACATCCGGAAACTCTTTCCGCCCTTTTGGTCTGCATCGCTGTCATGGTGCTGTCGGCTATTCTCTATGCGCGGTGGCGCAGCGGGGTTCTCAAAAGGTTCGGAGAACACCCCATGCTGGCCAAAATGGCCGACCGCATGTCGACGCAGAAGTACCGCGCGCGAATCGTCCTCTTTTTTCTGGCGGCCGTCTGCGTTGGCATCGCTGCCGCACGCCCGCAATGGGGTTTGACCAATAAACCCATCAAAAGAACCGGCGTCGACGTCGTGTTTGCGCTGGATATTTCTAAAAGCATGTTGGCTCGTGAC
>JBFFMO010000910.1:0-2484 GCA_041554035.1 Allomicrovenator sp.
CATTCCTGAAGAGGATGATGGGGTTGGAGTCTCGGTCGACAAGGACTTTGGTGTATTCTTGGCGCTCGAATTTGGTCTGGTCGTAATCTTCGCCCTCAACCCAACGCGCGTGCTGGAAACCCAGACCGCGTAGGCGAATATCGACGTTGTATTCGTTGAGCAGACGAAACTGCAGCACTTCGAACTGAAGCATACCGACAGCTCCCACGACCGCGTCTTTGTCGCCCAGGTAGGGCTGACGGAAGACCTGAATCGCGCCTTCTTCGGCGAGTTGGTCCAGACCCTTGGTGAGCTGCTTGCGCTTCAAGGCATCCTTGATTTCCACGACGGCAAAATGCTCGGGGCTGAAGCGCGGGATATCCGTAAATTCGACTTTTCCGCTGATCGAAAGTGAATCGCCGATTCGGAACGTGCCCGGATCGTAAAGGCCGATGATGTCACCAGCGTAGGCCTCTTCGACAACCTCGCGTTCCGATGCCATCATCTGTTGTGGATACGCCAACTTGATCGGGCGTCCGCCGCGGGCAAGCTTGGCGATCATGTCTTTTTCGAACCGTCCCGACATGATGCGAACAAACGCCAGACGGTCGCGGTGCGAGGGGTTCATATTCGCTTGGATCTTGAACACGAACCCTGAAAAGTCCTCGCTCTTTGGCTCAACGACTTTGACCTGAACCTGGTCTGGTGAGGGTGCCATGTCGACAAAGGCCTCCAGGAACGCCTCCACACCAAAATTGGTCATCGCGGACCCAAAAAACACCGGCGTCAGCTCACCCTTACGGACGCGCTCGAGGTCAAAGGGATCGCCAGCAATTTCCAGAAGTTCGACTTCTTCCAGAAGCTCTTTGAGCCGCACGGGCCCCAGAATATCCAGCAATACAGGGTCATCGAGCTTGACCCGTCGTGTATCGACCATCGATTCACCATGGGAACCCGCCGAGTCAAAAAGAATGACTTCAGCAGATGCGCGGTCGTACACACCCTTGAATTGTTTACCCATGCCCACCGGCCAGTTCACCGGGCAGGAGCGGATCTGGAGAAGGTTCTCGATTTCTTCCAGCAATTCCAAAGGAGGGCGGCCTTCGCGGTCCATCTTGTTGATGAAGGTGAAGATCGGTAGCCGTCTCATGCGGCAAACCTGAAAGAGCTTCTTGGTCTGTGGCTCCACACCCTTGGCGACGTCGATCAACATGACGGCGGCATCCGCGGCGGCCAGTGTTCGATAGGTGTCTTCCGAGAAATCCGCGTGGCCAGGCGTGTCCAACAGGTTCACGGCATACCCGTGATAGGGAAACTGCAACACCGATGATGTGATCGAGATTCCGCGCTGTTGTTCGAGCGCCATCCAGTCAGAAATCGCATGTTTGGCAGCCCGCCGCGACTTCACTGAGCCGGCCAGATGGATGGCTCCGCCGTAAAGAAGCAGCTTTTCGGTCAAGGTCGTTTTGCCCGCATCTGGATGTGAGATGATGGCAAAAGTTCGACGGCGATCGACTTCTTTGGCGATGCGTTTTTTGATGGCTGGATCAGACATGACTTCCTCTGCGAAAAGCGCGCGGAACCTAGCAGGGCGCACCCGCGCTCGCAAGCACGGCGACTCACGCCAAAATGGCTTCCGCCCTCATTTGCGCGTCAATTGCGGTGGGACGTCAGATTTTCATATGAAACAAATCGAGCCCTTTGGTAGACTGTCTCGGGCTGATATCGATTGTATGGTTGTATGTAGAGGCTTCAATGCGCTTTTTTGGAATTTTACTACTCCTCTCGTTGGCCGCCTGCGCACCACCCGAAATGCTTGACCGCGCTGATTCGGTTGATCAAGCAAATACCTCGTCGGCGAATAACGCTGCGGCGATCAAAAGCGGCAAGGAACTTTACAACCTCTACTGCTCGTCATGTCACGGAGCAGAGGGCGCCGGCGGTGTGACCTGGCCCGGCAATATTCAGGGCTTTGACCCCATCCTCATGATTGTGAAAAACGGTCGTGGCACGATGCCGTCGATGCCTGTCACGACTGAGCAGTCCAACGACATTCAAGCGTATTTGAACTCCTTTGTGGTTGCGGAGACCAACAACACAGCCACATCGAATGGGGAAGCTCTTTTCAACAAGTACTGTGCCGCCTGTCACGGACCGGCCGGAACGGGAGCGGTCATCTGGGCAGGCAATATCCAGGGGATCGACCCCATCAGCGATATTGTGAAGAACGGGCAGGGCACGATGGCTCCTGTCGCAGTTACCGATGCGGAAACCGCAGAAATCCAGGCCTATCTGAACAGCTTTGGAGTCGACATCACCACGTTGACGGGAATTCAAACCTACGCAAACCAGTGTGCGAGTTGCCACGGGCCCGAAGGCGCAGGAACGGCGACAGGCCCTATGATTCAATTCACGTTCCCTGCGTATGGAAAATGGGTCACACGTAATGGCCGCAATGGCATTGGTTATCCAGGTGCGATGACGGCCTATGGAACCGACCGTGTC
>JBFFMO010000911.1:0-2483 GCA_041554035.1 Allomicrovenator sp.
AGAATGCGACCGTTGTTGTGGTGACCCATGACAATCGTATTCACCACCTGGCCGACAGAATTGTGGGCATCGAAGACGGATTAATTTTGGGCGGCAACGCGAAAGAGGCTGCGAATGTTTGGTCGAATTAAAAAATGGATTTTCCCGGTGCTCTCGATCCTGATTTTGACGACCCTCGGGCTGTCATTGGTCAAGAATCTGTCCGCCCCACCAACGACTTCACCGCGCGCCAACGACCTGGCAAAGAGCGACCGAACCGCCATCCCAAAATCCGGTGGTGATGACACAAGATTGCCGCTTCCAAAAGACATCCTTGTCAGCGCCAATGGCGTAGTCGAGCCACGCAGCGAAGAGGTGGATTTTTCTGCCCAGGTTTCGGGCGTCATCGCTGAAGTGCTCGTCAAAGAAGGCCAAGAGGTGGACATGGGTACGCCATTGGTGCGCCTCGACGACGGTCTACAACGCGCTGTACTCGCCGCGACGCAAGCGGATTTGGCGGCGGCCGAGGCTCAGTATAAACGTGCCAGAAAAGGCAACCGCGCCCCAGAAATCGAGGACGCTCGCGCGCAAGCCGAGGCTGTAAAAGCCCAACTCGAAAGCAGCCAGACCGACCTGGAACGCCAAAAACAACTGCTTCGTGACAACGTCATCGCCCAAGACGAATTTGATCGCACGCGGTTTTCAGCAGAGCAGCTTCAAGCGCAGTACACCGCGTCACAAGCGCGCGCACGACTGGTTGCATCCGGCAGTCGTTCCGAGGACGTCGCTATCGCGTTGGCGCAGCGCGACGCCGCCTCAGCCCGCGTCGACCAGGCCCAACGAGACGTGGATCTGCGCACCGTCAAAGCCCCGTTCAGCGGCCGAATTCTTTCGATGGACGCCCACCCCGGCGAATACTACTCACCTGGCTCTGCAAATATGGGCGTGATTGGTGACGTGTCGTCTCTACGCGTAAGGCTTGAGGTCGACGAGCGCGACATCGGGAAGGTCAAACTGGGCCAGCTTTGCAGAATCCAAACCCTGCCCTTCCCTGACCAGCTGATCGAGGGAACCGTGGCCGAGATTGGCCAACGCCTCGCACCCAAGAAAATCAGCACCGATTCACCCGGTGAACTGCAAGACACCAAAGTTCTGGAGGTTCTGGTCGACCTGCCCAACCCGGGCGCTCTGATTTCGGGTTTGCGCGTTCGCGGTTACCTATCCGAGGCAAAACCGTAGGACCGTCCTTCTTTCATCGGTCGCTACCCGGTCATTTACCCGCCTCGACCCTCTTGTGCCAAAAATGAGCACCAGACAACGCGCGGGATTCTGCGTGTCTGGAAGGTCAATCGCCGGCTCTACGGGAGCCGTAACAGGTTGACGAACTAGAGCCTTTCGACTCATTTTGACACTCCACAAACTTCAAGGAATTCCATGGCTGTGACGAAAGAAGAAATCGATTCTGATGGCGAGGTCCGGTACTACGGCGAGGTGTCGAGCGTGTCAGAAGTTGCCGATCTCTATACGGCCGAGGAGCGTAGCTCCATGTTGATCATGTCGATCCGCGACGCCGCACTCACTGACACTGCGGGTGTGGCGGCTTTCCCTAACGTCACGCGATTGACGCTGGCAAACCACAAGATCACGTCCGTACAAGAGCTGGCACACCTAAAGGATCTGGACGACCTGGACCTGAGCGAAAACGAAATCGCGAGGGTCTCGGGGCTCACGAATGCACCGCTGACCGTGCTCAATCTCTCCACCAATTTGATCGAGAGCCTCGCGGACTTCGACGGCCCGCCGACGCTCAAGCAGCTGACCGTCAACAGCTGCAAGATCTCAAGCATCGCCAGCCTGTCCGACTACCCCAATCTGCGCAGCCTTCAGATCATCGACAACGCCATCGAAACCCTTGATGTCGACGGCGTGTCGTCGCTGACGTCGCTCGAAGCGAGGCAGAACCCACTACGCACCACGGCAGGGCTGGAAGCGTTTCCGCACCTGAAGACCTTGATCGTCGGTGACGACATTCGAGTGGTAGAAGGACTTGAAAACTGCCCCGACCTGACCAAAATCGAGATCCATGGCCCGGTCGATGAGATCCATCCGGCATCGCTTGAAGTGCTGGTTGCGCTCAAGAAGAGCGGCGGCAAAGTGAGCTTCTACGGCTCCGACGACGTCTTCGCGAGGTACCCACAACTCAAACTCCCGCCGAAGGTGGAGCCCCGAAACGGGTCGCTCAAGTACCGTGGAGAACCGCTCTCCATCGCCGGTTTGGCGGGTTTGTACGACGCCGACGAGCTAAAGTCGGTGACAAACCTCTCGCTCACCGCATGCTACCTGACGGACACCGATGGTCTCGAAGCGTTCACGGAGGTCGCGAGCATCAACTTCGAGACGAACAGCCTCGTCAGCATCACGGGGCTGGGCGCGCTTCACAGTCTGACGTCCCTCAACCTCGCACAGAATAAAATAACCGCCGTCAGTGATATCGAGCCATCGAC
>JBFFMO010000912.1:0-2471 GCA_041554035.1 Allomicrovenator sp.
ATGATGCACGAGCGATGGCATCACGAATGGTGGCAATTCTGGCGCGAATCGAGGCCCTGCCGTGCTGGACACTGGCCTGCATCAACGGCGATGCCTACGGCGGTGGAACCGAAACCTTATTGGCTTTTGACCTACGTGTGGCGGCGCCCACTGCGCATTTGGGATTCACACAGTCGCGTTTTCATTTGCCGCCTGGTTGGGGAGGTTTGACACGTTTGGTCGAGGCCGTCGGTGCATCACGAGCGCAGTATTGGTTGGCGACCGGCTCGGTGATCTCGGCTCAGGAAGCTCATCATGCGGGTCTGGTGCACGAAGTCCATGACCATGTCCGACAGGCCGTAGAACGCCGCGCCGAAAAGCTCGCCCTGATGGAGCCGGAATTGGTGCAGACGATCAAGGATGGCATTCGCCGCGCGACCACCATGCCTAGAAACGAAGCCATCGCAGCCGAGTTGGAACCCTTCGCCAAAATGTGGGCGGGCGAAGAACACCACCGTCGAGTCAAAGACTGGATGGCTTAGTCGGTGAGCAGTGAGCGGTGAGCAGTGAGCGGTGAGCAGTGCTACACGCGAACGCGGGCCTGGGTGATGACGACTTCGTCGTTCACGGTGACGTCCACGAAATTTACTGCAAGCGTTTCGGCAAAGCCGCCCGGACACGAGATTTGGTGCGAACCAATCGTGTAATCCGGCTCCATCAGGTCGTGTTTATGCCCATGCAGGAACACGGTATTCGGATCGATCAACTCGGTCGCTTCCATCAACGTATTCGCGCCATCGACGGGTCCCATCAGCGAACCCAAAATCGTCTCGGCACCGATATCGTACCAATCATCACTTAAGTGGTGATGCATCAGCGTAATCACGCGATAGCCCGCAAACTTCTCTTTTTGAGACTCAAAATAAGCGAGTTCTTCGGGGTAGATTCGGCCGACGGTGTTGGGAAAGAGCTCTTCCATGAAGTGCCGGTCGTCGATGCGGTCAGCGTTCGAGTCAATCTCAAATAATACGACCCCGCCTGGAAGCTCACGAAATCTGGGTTTTCGACTGCTGGGCACGTCGAAAAACGTCTCCATCGGCTCGCGAGCAAAACGCTCGTAGAGGTTGAAACGGTCATGATTTCCCGGAACGACGCTCAACTGTCCCGAATCCCACCAACCGGTCATGCGCAGCACCGATTGCATCTCTAGAAACTCGGTTTCTAGCCCGCAATGCGCCAAATCGCCTGTGATCGAAAGGTGGTCCACGCCCGCCCGGCGCATGCCCAGCAGGGTCTTGCGCAGAATCGTCGTGTAGAGCTCGCGGGTATCCGAATACTCATGCAGAAACGCGTTGGAAAACGCCGAAATCTTGTACGCAAAATCGGTGAGCGAGTCGTTGGTCGTAAAATCTCGCAGGCGCTCAAGCAGCTGAACTTCGCTTGGCACGTGCATGTCGGTGATATGGCCGATTCTCAGTTTGATATCGGCCGGCCGGCATAAGGAGTGCTCGCGACGCGGATCACTGGACGCGACCCAGTCGAAAATAGCGTCAGCATTTCCTTTGATTCGTCGTGCACGTGTTGTCAGGGCTTCGGTCACCATGAGCGTTTCCAATCCGGGTACTTTCGGTCGAGGAAACGGTCGGTCAACACGGCCTCGGCGGACTCACAGATATCATACATCAATGCGGTGTTGAGTACCGCCCCGGTGATGCCCTCGATGATCGGCAAACCGTAGACATTCGCGCCGGTCAGCAGTCGCCTGGACCACTCGGTGTCGGCTTCGCGCTTGATGATGCGTAAAAAGCGTCCACGTGAAGCCATTCTCCCGCTTCGGGCGCTGACAAGTTCGATGCCGGCACCAAGCGTGGGGCCCAACACCGACCGAAACGCGCCCTGGCCAAGTGCGGCCAGAATCATCGATTTGCGAATCAAAAAACTGTGCAATTTGCGATGCACGTCTTCAGGCTTCCGAAGCTCAGTCCGAGAACCTGACAACGCGATGGCCAAAATGATCATGGGCAATTCTGGATCATCGGCCGGGTCGATTCCAAAATACCAACACGTCGCTGCACAAACCTCAGCCGTCAGCGCCATCACAAAGGGTGCGTCAAAGACGGCCGACGCGCCTGCGGTCATGGGCGCCAAGCCACCTGCCACTGCGCCCATCGCCGCAGCCGACAAAAGCGCTTTGTGGCGTGCATGTTGAGCCACACGAAGAACCACCAAGGCAGAGGCTCCCTGAATCTCATGAAAGTGTTGATAGGCGCCCTCGGCTTTCAACAATTTGAGAACATGCTGCCCGTGGTCTCTTTCTCGCGAGATGCGCTCAAACGAGACCATTG
Source organism: Allomicrovenator sp. (assembly GCA_041554035.1). Taxonomy (GTDB): domain Bacteria; phylum Myxococcota_A; class Bradymonadia; order Bradymonadales; family Bradymonadaceae; genus JBFFMO01. The sequence goes on from JBFFMO010000912.1 coordinate 2,325, forward strand.
TCTGATGAAAAAGTGAGTCAACGAACGGCGATTCGCCGATCTGAGTCGCAAGCCAATCAGGTGGCGCTACGAAGTTCTGAACCAGATTGGTTATCGCCGAGACCTTGTCGCGTTTGGTTCTGAAATAGTGAACCAGAGCCGCAGCAT
>JBFFMO010000913.1:0-2467 GCA_041554035.1 Allomicrovenator sp.
TGAGACACGAGCCTGCGCCGTTGACTTTGATGCAATCGGAGCCGGTCGGGCAATCAGATGCCATTGCGCAAGTCGTGGTGCATGTGCCGGCTGGAAAATCTTGTCCGGTAAGGCACTGCGAGGCGTCATCACATACTTCAACTGCGTTGCAGGCGCCGCCGACAACACGGCCTTCAATTCCTACGACTGCACATGCGCTACCCGGGGCGCACAGACAGGTGCTCGCCAAGCAGGATTGGTCGCTGACACATGTATTGCCGCATGATCCGCAATTGGATGTGTCCGAGAGGGTGTTCACGCAACCGTCGGGGCAAAACGTCAAATCCGCAGAGCATTTTGGCTGGCAGATGCTGGACTCACAGTCCTCGTCTGGATTGCAGACCGTGCCGCATTGGCCGCAGTTATTCGAGTCGGTCGAAAGATCGACACAATTCCCGAAGCAGTTCGAGCCGCCGAGATTGCAATCCAGTGGAGTCGCGTCATCACCAACATCGACCGGCACAATGATGGCGTCTGCGCCACCTGTCGCGTCCATGGCGTCCGTCGCGCCCGCAGCGTCGGTTGTTGGCGCGGCAGCATCTTGCGCCACCACCACCGAATCGAGGTCAAAATTGACATTGCAGCCGGCCACAAAAAACAACAGGCAGAACATGTTCACGAGAGCGGAAGAGCCAGAGAAACGTTTTTGAGTTGTTGTCATTAAAAGACGTCCTGCATCATTCAAAATCGATGGCTTTTTTCCGAAACCCTGCCCATCAAAGCACGAGTCTACCACGTTAACCCCGTCAAGAAATGTCGACGAGGTGCGGGTTTTCATTATTTGTATACAACCAGACTACAAGTGTCTCATAAGTCCGAGCGAACACGAAATTCACTCACTCAGGGCATGCTGGCAATATAAGAGTTGCCGCTCCAGATGTGGGGGGCTGCCCCTGAGACCACGTGATTTGGATATCCTTGTCTCGCTCAACGGACAGCGAGTGCACGGACGCCGGAAGACCCGGAGGAATCTCGAGCTTCTTCTCAACAAGCCCCTGGCAGAAAACCGCCCAATACGTGCTCAGTGGTTTCGACGCGTTGCTGGTTTTCATGACGATGGCGAAGTCTTCGTCATCTTCCAACACGACGCAGGCGGCGGGGCCTTCCCCCTCGTTTTCCAAGAACTCCTCGCAATATTCGTCATTCGAGTCCTCTTCATCGACGTCCGCGGAATTCTGTTCTTCCTCAGGCAGGTCTGCGAGTTCTGGCTGCTCGGTGTCGGGTGGGGCCTGAACGTTGGTTTCTTGCGCTGCTGGTGGCGCTGAAGCGGGTGCAGACGCGCAGGAGGCCAGCAGAAATAGGGGTAGGGCGAGGTATTTCATGGGCTTACCGGTTGACGTGGGAGTGTGGGCGCGCTCTGCTTCTCAAAAGGACTTTGAGGAGGTTAATCATGGTGCCTAAGGCGCTTCGCACCTGGTTTGTGGTGCATTTTGTTGCTGACATTCTATTCGCGATTCCCCTGCTTGTCGCGCCAAGTGCGTTCCTTACGTTTTTTGGTTGGCCGGCGGTCGACCCTATTTCGTCCCGGCTTGTCGGGGCGGCTTTGGTGGGCATCGGGGTGGAGTCTTGGATCGGGCGAAACCAAAACGCCGAGGGATTCCTGACCATGCTTCGGCTCAAAGTCATGTGGTCGGCCACCGCATCGTTGGGGATTCTGGTGTCGATGATTCAGGGCGGTCCCGCGATGGGATGGGCGTTTTTTGCGGTCTTCGCGGTCTTCCATCTGGTTTGGGTCTACTGGTTTATGACCCTTCGTAAAATGCAGACAACGACCTGACTCGCCAAAGCCATGAGCGCAAGGTATGACGGCGGCAAATCCGGTTCAAAGGAGACGCCGTGGAAAATCAATTGCTAGAGCTGAACGAAGGTGGCGCTAAATTCCAGAAACGCGTGAGTTCACCCCGCGTTTTTCGCGCCTACATGCTCGTTAAGGCCCCTGTTTTGGGCGTCACTGGCGCTTCGTTGGAGAGCCTGGAAACTCACGGGGCACGTATGGCGCTGCCGTTTTCAAAGAGAACTAAGAACCTCTTTGGAAACATGTTCGGCTCGGCCATCATTGCCGCCGCCGAGACCACCTCGGCTTCGATGCTGGTGCTTCATATCCGCAACCAGGGCGCCAAGCTGACCGCTGAGCTCGTCGGAATCGAGTACCACGCGTTGGAGCAAGCCAATGAACCCTTGCGGGTGTTTGCACACGAGGGGTTGCGATACGCCGAATTTGTGGAGCTCGCCGCGACCTCGGGCAAATCTGAAGAAGAGAGTTTTGAAGTCACCGCGGCAAACGCGGCCGGCACGACGACCCATCGTTTGAAATTAACGTGGCGTCTTGTCGCAAAACACTGAGTAGGTTGTCGGTTGTCGGTTGTCGGTTGTCGGTTGTCGGTTGTCGGTTGTCGGTTGTCGGTTGTCGGTTGTCGGTTGTCGGGAA
>JBFFMO010000914.1:0-2462 GCA_041554035.1 Allomicrovenator sp.
CAATTTTGAAAAACTCCTTCACCGACATGGAACGCATGTTTGTGTTGATGGACTCGGTCCCCGAGATTCAAGACAAACCCGATGCCGAGCCGCTGCCTAAACCTAAAGGCCATATTCGATTTGAAAATGTGGTTTTTGGTTACGACAAAGAGCGTGAAATTTTGCACGGGGTGTCGTTCGATATCGCGCCAGGTCAGAAGTACGCCATTGTCGGCCCAAGCGGGTCGGGGAAGTCTACGGTGGCCAGGCTTCTTTTTCGATTTTACGACGTCTGGGACGGCTCGGTGAGCATCGATAATCGCGACGTGCGTAATGTTTCGCAGAGCGATGTTCGTGCATCGATTGGTATCGTTCCGCAAGACACGGTGCTCTTCAATGAGTCCATCTTTTACAACATTTCGTATGGACGACTCGACGCCACACGGGACGAAGTCGAGGCCGCAGCGCGATTGGCTCACCTTGACCGGTTTATCGAGACCCTGCCGCAGGGATGGGACACGATGGTCGGTGAGCGTGGTCTGAAATTATCAGGTGGCGAAAAACAGCGTGTCGCGATTGCCCGAGCGATTTTGAAAAACCCAAGCATTTTGATTTTTGACGAAGCCACATCTTCGCTGGATTCGGGTTCCGAGCAGGCGATTCTGGCGGCGATGCATGAAGTTGCTCAGAAACGAACGACGCTCACCATCGCGCACCGGCTGTCCACGATCGTGGATTCGGATGTGATTTTGGTGATGCGCGACGGCTTGATCGTCGAGCGGGGCTCCCACAAAGACTTGCTTGAGGCCAAAGGCGAATACGCAAGACTTTGGGCGTTGCAGCAGGCGGAAGCCGAGGAAGCGATTCAAGAAACGACGACGCCGGCTGACTTTTAGATCCATCTGGAGGACGATGCGTTGATACCGCCATCAACACAGTTGCCCCGAGAACGCGATGAATCGGTCGATCTTGTTCCTTTGCCTATTTGCTGTCGCTTGCGACACCCCCCCAGAAACGAAGTCTCCCAAGGATGAGCCATTGAGCCAGGCGCCGATCGCCGAGGTCGCGCATTCGGAGGTCGTGGGGACTCATGGCGGGATCACGCTTCGCAGCAAGGGTAGTGCTGCTGCGCTCTGGAAGGATGGCGACTCGATTTCAGCCGGCACCGTTGTCGAGACCGATCAACACACGCGTGCTCGCCTGACCTACGAAGAGTCGGTCGTTGTGGTGTCTCATGCCACGACGCTCACTTTTGATGGCAAAGACGAGATGACGCTCGATAAAGGGCGCGTCGTCATCGAGGCAGGCGAGACGCCGCTTCGCGTCAACACCCCCGCAGGAACGTTCGCACTGCACCAGGCAAAAGTCTCGTTGCTGGTCAACGGGACGACGGTCACGAGCACGGTTTCGCAGGGATACGTCGAGGCTCAAGGAAAGACCGAAAACGTCCTGGCACACCCGGGCATGGAGGTCGTTTGGAATAAGGGTTCACAGCCCACCACACGTTGGTCGAACGCGTTGGGGAGCGAGCTTGGCTGGAGCGCTGACGTTTCGGAGAAACCCTCAGAAACCCCGCGTCCTTCCTCGGGCCTTGGGAAATTGGTCGGAAAACAACCCAATGGAGAGCGCGAACGCCCACTTGAATTGGTGTCTCATGCCGTCAACGTGAGGGTGCAGGGCAATGTTGCGTTCACCGAAATTCACGAAGCGTTCAAGAATCCAACGGGCGAAACACTCGAAGGCATGTACCGGTTCCCGCTGCCCGCGGACGCCCAGATCGCGAGTCTCTCGCTGAAAGTTGGAAATCGCTGGATGGACGGCGAGTTCATGGAAACCGCGCGCGCCGAACGGATCTTTCGCGATGTGGTTGATCAGTGGTTGGACCCGGCGCTTTTGAAATGGAAGCAGGGGAATCAGTTCGAATTGCGAATTTTCCCGATTCTTCCAAGCCAGGTGCGTGAGGTTAAAATTGGCTACATCCAAACCCTTGCGCGCGACAGTGACGGTTATCGCTTCACCTATCCGATGCCGGTGGACGTCGGGGCGCAAATCCCAGCCGGAAAGTTTTCGATGAACGCCACCGTTTTTGGCGTGGACGCGGCTTCGCCCGTGAGTGCCGAAGGTTATGACGCCACGATCGTGCGCGGGGCGACCGAGGCCGACGTTTCGGTGGCGCGCGTGTCCTATGAGGCTTCCGACTTTGTTGCGGCGGGCGATTTTACCGTGCGTTTTGCCCGACCCAAAGATACGGGTGTGAACGTCTACACCTTCGACGAAACGATTCGAAAAGGTGAGCCCTCGTACGCCGCTGTTACGGTTCGCCCGGATCTGGGCACCACAGCTGAGGTCGAGAGTCGTGATTTTGTGTTGGTCGCTGACACCTCGTACAGCCGTCAAGGAGCGACCCATTCGCTGCAAGCGGAACTTGTGGGTCGCCTGATCGCCGAAATGGACCCTCAGGACCGAGTCACAGCCATCGCATG
>JBFFMO010000915.1:0-2461 GCA_041554035.1 Allomicrovenator sp.
CATGATCGACAAAATTCCGACCACAGCGATGGGCCATCCGCCCACCGCAACCAGGTAAGTGCCAACGAGGGCCGAGAGGGCAAAAGTACCGATCATGGCGTTGCGCACGGCCGTCTCGCTGAGCAACCCAGCCTGGGTCACGCGTAGAGGACCAAGGCGTTCGTGGGTGTCCGCGCCCTTTTTGAAGTCGAAGTAATCGTTGGCGAGGTTGGTGCCGATCTGAATCAACAACGCGCCGACCAGCGCGGCCAATGCGGGTAGCCACGCCAGATGGCCTGAGGCGTACGCGACTGCGGTACCTACGGCCACGGGCACAGCGGCTGCGGCGAGGGTCTTGGGCCGAGTGGCCAAAAACCAGGCATGAGCGGGTGTGATCACAGGACTACCGGACATGATTTCTGAGGAGGTCGATGAAGGCATGGGGTTGATCCTCGTGGACTGCGTGGCCGGCCGATTCGACGACCGCTGCCTTTCCGTGGGGTGCGCGTTTCGCGAGTTCTTGCGCGGTCGCGACATACTTCGTATCCAGAGAGCCAGCAATAAAGAGTGCAGGCATTTGTAGGTCTTCCGGTCGTAGCGTGGGCATTTTTCCAGGGCCCAATTTGCGCAATGCATCGGCTAGGCCGGATCCTCGGTTCTTTCGCCGTCGCAAATATTTCGCGCCAACGACTGCCGGACTTGATGGCATGAGATTCAGAATGGGAGTTTGGGCCCATTGGCTCAGGAATTCCTCAAGGTCTTCTTCTGCCAGACAGGCCAGTGCTTCATCGGCCTTGATGCGGGCTGGCCGATCGGTGTCCGGCAGACCTGCATGGGCTCCAATTGTGGTCAGGCTGAGCACGTCTTCCGGATATGCGCAGGCGTAGGCCAACGCCAATCGCCCTCCCATGGAATAGCCCACCAAATGAACCTTCTGACCGGCCAAGGACTCCCGGATATCGGACAGGGTTCTCTCCCAATCCGTGGATTCTGTTTGTCCATTATGGCCAGGTAAGGTCAGCGTTCGTGTGACCGGGAGACCTTTAATGATCTCAGTCCAGGCATCTGGCGTGTCAGTGAATCCGTGAAGGAAAACGACTGGTGATTCCAACGTTCGAGTTGAAGACCGGAAGACCTCTGCGGTCAGCGTCGCGTTTTTCCCCTGAGGACGACTCGTCGAATCCCTTGAGGTGCGGGCGTGGACGACTCGAATGCCAGAATGTGGCGACAGGGCCCGACGAAGCTCGGTCTGGTCTTCGACCAACCGGTAGTCAATATCGTGGGCCTTACACAGATATTCTAGGTTATGTGTGGGGGCCGTCGTGAAGTGCTTTTCGAAGGTCTCCCGGTCATGGTGTTTGACCGGAAGATAGTCAAAAATGGCGCCACCTTGGTTGTCGATCACCACCACCGTCGCGGTTATGTTTTCTCGCGTTGCGGTCATCAGCGCGCCAACGTCGTGGGCGAACGCCACGTCTCCAATCACGGTCACGAGCCGTCCAGGCCAACCTGCCGCAACCCCGAACGATGTGGACAATACCCCGTCGATGCCGTTGAGCCCGCGATTAAAGAACACACGGATATCGGCACAATCGCGCCACGATGTTTCGATGTCTCGAAGTGGCATGCTGCTGGAGACAAAAACCGCGGTACGGTCCGGGAGTTCTTCTGCCAACGTTTCGTGAACGAGGCCGTCTCCCCATTTCTGAGAGCCGGCCGCGCCAGAATCGGCGCACGCCGTCATGACAGATTCCTGCCATGCTGTATCCCAACCTTCAATTGACCGCCGAAGAAGCGGCAACACGTCAGAGGGGTCACCAACCAAGTGCCATCCCGCGAGATGTTCAGGGTTTGCGTGGTGGTGCGGGTCTTCCGGACCTACGAAGATCACCGGGCAGTTTTGTTCTGAAAGCCATCGTTGTGTCGGCCAATTGATTGGGGCTCGCCCGATCTGGATGATGATATCGGGTTTGAAAGACCCACGGTTTTCGATGCGGTTCAGCCAATGATCGACGGCCAACACGCCGGGAGACTTCTGGGGGCCAAATCGAAGTTGTGAGGCGGCCTCGGCCAAGACGGGAACGTTAAGCAGATTCGCCCAGACATTGATCTCATCCCGCCATCCCACGCCGTTTACTGAAGCCCCGGCGAGGACTACCGGACGTGTGGATCGGCTCAACACATCCAATGCCTCGCGAACGTCCGGGAGACCTTTTCCTTGCGAATAGTTCACCCATGGCCGCCCGTTTTTCTGTCCTTGAACCTCGAGCATATCTTCCGACAAACCACCCGTTCCGCCTGGTTGATTCGGTTCCACTTGAGTGGGTTCAAGAGGTTTATCGAAAGGAATATTGAGGTGGACGGAGCCGTTGCCCGCCGCCAAGACAGCCTTGTCGATGGTCGTGCGCACGTACCTGAGCTTCACCGCGCTGGCATCGGGTTGTGCGAGTTCATGAAACCACTTCACAAAGTCGCCAAAGAA
>JBFFMO010000916.1:0-2454 GCA_041554035.1 Allomicrovenator sp.
CGGCAAAGCACGATTGGAATCAGGAATGGTCATCGATATCCGTCGCTCGACCGTACTTGTGAGTCAGCCACGAATCCTGACCGCCAAGCATGACTTGGACGTGATCGCCACCCGTTGGGATCGCGCCGCAAGCCGCACCGGTAAAGAAGACCTGCACCCGATCAAGAAAGGGGAAGAGGTTAAGCTGTTGAAGGCCGAGAAAGGCGGCCTGTGCTGGATGGCGATTGTGGTCGATGAGTTTGTGGCCGGCTGTCCGATCACAGACGATTTTGAGGCCGAAGGCTGGAACGGTGAGCTCACACCCATCGCGTCAGAGTGGTGGGTGAAAACAGCGGTCGGTGGCGCACGAGGTTGGCTTCCCATTGATGAGGTCAGCTTTTCTTGGGAATTCGATACCAAGAAGAAGAAGCGATAGTATGCGTGCAGTCATTCAGCGTGTGTCGCGGGCCAGTGTGACCGTCGACGGTGTCGTCATCGGCGCGATTCAAAGCGGCCTCATGATTTTGCTGGGGGCAGGCCAGGGCGATACCGAGACCGATTTGGATTACGTCTTAGAGAAGTCGCTGAATCTGCGGATTTTTTCTGATGAAAACGACAAGATGAACTTCTCACTTCTCGACATCAAAGGTGATCTGTTGGTCGTGAGCCAATTTACGCTTTATGGCGATATTCGAAAGGGGCGCAGGCCGAGCTTCGGCGGCGCCATGGAACCCGTCGCAGCGAGCCAGATGATCGACCTTTTTGTCCAGAAAGCCCAAGCACGTGGTGTGAACGTAGAGACCGGTCAATTCGGCGCGAACATGAGCGTCGAACTCACGAATCAAGGTCCCGTGACCATCATCATCGATTCTAGAAACTGATTTGAGGCTTCCATGACCGATACGATATTTGGGAAAATTATTCGCGGCGAGCTGCCGTGCGACAAGGTCTACGAAGACGAGCATTGCCTTGCGTTTCGAGATATCAACCCGGGCGCCCCCACCCATATCTTGCTGATTCCAAAGAAGTTCATGACCAACCTCTATGAGGCTACTCCTCAGGACAAGGAAGTGTTGGGTCATCTGATGGTTGTCAGCTCGAAAATTGCCGCAGAACAGGGGCTGGAAGGTTATCGCCTGGTTGTGAATAATGGTGAGAGTGCGGGACAATCCGTGTTTCACCTTCATTTGCACATCATGGGCGGTCGGCCGATGGAATGGCCTCCGGGCTGATTTCCAGAGTCGCCATGATTTCGACCTCGACCTCCTCGTTGTGTTCTTTCCACGCCATGATCTGACGTTCAATGCCGTCAACAGATGCGCCATTCAGGGCGGCCAAGCGGGCGATTTGTCCACGCGTGAGTGGAGCGAGCAATTTGGCGCGAAGGCTGGCCCATGTCTCGGTGGACCGCTGAATTCCATCCACCAATAACCGATGCCATACCTCAAGTTGAACGGTCTCCAACTGAACCGGCGCACACGCCGCTCCTTGGAGGCTTTCCCAGAGTCGTTCTCGAAAAAGCCTGGCTTCTTGGGGTGGGGCCGTCTGGTCCAATACGCGCCGTGGGTGGTCCATCCATTTGATGATTTCTGGAACAAGGTGTTCCAGACGCTCCTCGACCCCTTGTTGATTCTGTCGAACGACCCGATATCGCTCGAATCCCATCGTCTTGACCTTCATTAGAAGCCACATTTCTGTGTCCTGACCGGTGGCGCTGACATGACACGGGCATTCGGACTCCGATGAATACGTTGCAGCGAGCCTGTCGACCTGTGTGAGCGCTTCAAGTGGGTTAGGTGCTGCCAGGGTCGGCCTGAGAGACCGAAACCCAGTATGTGTGGTGTCAGCCTGTCTTAGTTTGGACTTCAACCGATGGCGCATGCCGAGTGTGTCATTCCATTGATGAGGCCGAGGCAAGAGGACCTGCACCGAATCGGTCTGGCTTCCGGGACGCACAAGACGGCCTATTCGTTGTTCAATCGCGTGCGGAGTCCACGGCAGGTCCAAAAATATCATTCGTTCGCAGTCCTGCAGGTTCACGCCCTCAGATAGGCAGTCGGTGCAGATCAGGATTTGAAGTTCCTGATGCGAGGAGAGCTCCATACCGTGCGCACGTGGCGCGAATCTGCAGAGCAGATCATCTCCTTTCGCTTTTCCGATGCCCGTGGAAACTGCGGTGCTGCCCGTGATCATGCCGATTCTCGCGCTGGGTCCTAACGCCTCTTGGAGTCGTTGGAAGAGACCTTCGGCCGAACGTTGATAGGTTGCGAAAATCAAACATTTACGTCCGTCTTTGACGCATTCAGCAACGGCGTCGTTCATCCCTCCGCTTTCTTCAATGGCCCTTCGTGTCGCCGCTTCCAGCCTATTCAAACGGGCCTCATCCTCGAGGACCTGGTCACGGTGGAGATTTGTCTCGCGTTTCTCGAACATGAAATGCAGCACGGCTTGTTCACCGCTTTCCCCAAAGAACCC
>JBFFMO010000917.1:0-2451 GCA_041554035.1 Allomicrovenator sp.
ACCTATGGATGGCAGAGATTGGAATCACGCCATGGGTCATGGATACCACTTTGGCGCGACCCGAGATGATGAGTAAGTGCGCCCAACAAAGAGACCGTTCTTTATGCCAGGCCATTGCTGTATTCACGACGTTTGAGTTGTCGACCCCAGAACCCATCGTGCTGCCGCAATACGCAGCCGGCCTGGACGCAGCGCAAATCGCGTGCTCTCAAAACTCTCCGCGCGGATGTACGGAGGTGCTCGACATCACTCGGGCATGGCCTTCCCCAACCAACGAATCACCCGAGGGTCTTGCGACAGACATCTGCGCGAAACTTCCCAACATGTGTCGCGCTGTGAACGAACGCTAAAGAAATACTTCTCCGCGCAAATAATGGCCATTTTGTATTGAATAAAACGGGCCCTCACACAGTAGTACATGCGAATAATTTTAGACTGGCCTGAGGTCCTCAAATGTTGCGAAAATTTGGTTTGTTGATTGGCTTATTTTTAACCCTCAATGCATGCAGTGACGATCCGTCAGACCCGACTCCAATTTCCCCCAATCTTTGCGCTGATTATTCGTGTGCCGACAACGCGAGTTGTGTCGTGGTCAGCAATGCGGCGACTTGTGCGTGTGATGTGGGCTTCATTGCAGAAGGCGATCTTTGTGTTGAAGAAAGCAACACCAACGCCTGCGCTCCCAACCCTTGCAACGACCAAGGGCGTACGCAATGCCTTATCAACCCGAGCACTCAAGAAGCCGTCTGCGTTTGCGACCCTGGCCTCTCAGAGGTTGATGGCGAGTGCGTGACCGACGTTGATTTGTGCGCTCCAAATCCCTGTATTGAGGCCAATCGCACCGTCTGTGGCGTCCTGGACGGAGCGGCGATTTGCCAATGCAACGAAGGCTACGAAGACGTCGATGGCCAGTGTGTGTTGCCCCAGGGAAGTCCCTGTGAAAACAACCCCTGCACCGACGAAAACCGTGGAGTCTGCGTGCCTAATGCGGGGGATTTCACCTGTGAATGCGATGCCGGTTATGTCGACATCAATGGCGCGTGCGAGCTCCCAGATCCTTGTGATGGTTTTGAGTGCAGCGCCCCAAATCGGAGCGTCTGCGCCGTGGAAGGCGTTCAGGCCACCTGCCTTTGTGATGCAGGTTACGAAGATGCGAACGGCACCTGCCAGCTCCCAAATCCATGTGTGCCGGACCCCTGTCCTGCGCCAGGGATGACGTGCACCCCGGACGCGCAGAGTTTTAGCTGCGCATGCCCGGCAGACACGGTTCTTAGCGGCAATCAGTGTGTTCCCACGGACCCATGTGCCTCGAATCCATGCATGGAAGCCAATCGCACGATGTGTTCGGCCAATGGCCTGATGGCTATGTGTTCTTGTGATGTCGGTTATGTCGAAACCAATGGGGCTTGTGTACTGGATATCCCTGCCGGATGCGGGACGGTCACACCTGGTGGCGATATCTACGAGCCCAACGGATGTGCCGTGCTCGCCACGCCGCTAGTCGTGGGGCAACAACAGCTCCATACCATTCATGTCGACGGTGATAATGATTGGTTCAAATTCACCGCGCAGGCCGGACGTATTTACCAATTTGCGGTGACACGCAGCACGTTGGGCGACGCGTATGTCTATTTGTACGGCACGAACGGAACGACCTCTCTTATCAGCCGTGATTCCCCAGAAACGATCAAGTACGAGTTCGACCAGGCCGGCACCTACTATTTCCGTGTTCGCAACTATTACACCACTGGAACGGGAGCCTATTCAGTGTTGCTGACCGACGAAGGCACGGACGACCACGGCGATGACGCTGCAAATGCAACCCCGATCACGGATGGGCAGACCATCAACGGAGATATCGAAACTTCTGGGGATAATGATTGGTTCAAATTCACAGTACAGGCCGGCAGCATCCACTCGTTGACCGTCAATCGCTCCACCTTGAGCGACGCCTACGTCTGGCTCTACGCCCCCGATGGCACGACTTCTCTAATTAGCCGCGATTCCCCTGAATCCATCAAATACGAGTTCGACCAAACCGGCACCTACTACTTCCGAGTGCGCGCGTATAATTCGACCGCTGCCAGCAGTGTGGGGACCTATGCCCTAACCATGACCGACGAAGGCATCGACGACCACGGCGATGATGCAGCAACCGCGACCCCGATCACGGATGGGCAGACCATCAACGGAGATATCGAAACTTCTGGGGATAATGATTGGTTCAAATTCACGGTACAGGCCGGCAGCATTCACTCGCTGACCGTCAATCGCGCTACGTTGAGCGATGCCTACGTCTGGCTCTACGCCCCCGACGGAACCACCTCGCTCATCAGTCGCGATTCCCCCGAATCCATCAAATACGAGTTCGACCAGGCGGGCACCTACTATTTCCGGGTGCGCGCCTATAACTCGACCGCTGCCAGCAGTGTGGGGACCTATGCCCTAACC
>JBFFMO010000918.1:0-2449 GCA_041554035.1 Allomicrovenator sp.
CGCGGCGTGTGCTCAACCGTCTGTACCGGCACCGGTCGGGGCTCGGGCTCGGTCTCCACTACACGATCGAGATCTGGGCGCCACGGATGTTGTGGCCACGGCGGAGCCACGTCGTGCGTGGTTGTCACCGTGGGCGAGCGCACCGTTGTTTTGGATGCCGGAAGCGGTATCACCACCCTCGGCCCTATGCTGAACGCCGTTCGCGGGCCACGGGTTGACCTCTTCATCACGCACGCGCATTACGACCATATTCTGGGTTTGCCGTATTTTTCGGCGATGTACCGTCCAGACGCGACCGTCAATATCTGGGGACCGCGCAACCCGCGATACCCCTCATTTGAAGCGACGCTCGACGACATCATTCGCCCCCCCTTTCATCCCGTGCCGCTCTACGAGATGCTCTCGCGAAAAACGATCGCAGACATCGGTGAGGCCGACGTTGTTTATTTCCTGCACGGCCAAGACGAACCGGTTCAGCTGCAGCCCAAGCATCCTGGCGATCAGGCCAAGATTCCGGCCCCCGAAGACGTCGCGTTCAGTGTTCACTGCATGCGCGGGTATAATCATCCCAAATCCGGGGTGAATCTTTATAAGATCGTGGCCGGTGACAAATCGGTCGTCTACGCAACCGACACCGAGGGTTACGTCCACGGCGACCGCCGTTTGGTGATGTTTGCCCAGGATGCCGACGTCTTGATCCACGACGCGATGTACACCGAAGCGCGATACACCTCGATGCCCGTGCCAACGCAGGGGTATGGCCACTCAACGGTCGAAATCGCGGCCACGCTGGCGCGCCTTTCCGCGGTCAAAAACCTCGTGCTTTTTCACCACGATCCAAGTAGTGGAGACGACTATCTCGATGAAGTCGAACGACTTGGTAAATCGCTATTTCAAAACACCGTCGCAGCACGTGACGGCATGAGCATCACCCTATAGGCCATGGCCAATTTAGACTTACGCTTCGACGCGTACACCGAAGAGTTCTCTGGCCGATCGCTGGCTGAGCTTCGGAGTTATGCGCTCTCTCATCCCATCGAAGGCCCGATTTCGATCGAAATTGGTGCCAATCGCGGGAAGTTCCTTGTGGACCTCGCCGAGATCAATCCTGACCGACGCTATCTTGGCATTGAGCTGCGGCTTTCTTTCGCGCGGGCTGCAGCCAGTCTGGGCAAACGACGAGGCTGCACCAACGCCGACACGATCCACGCCGATGCAAATCTGGCGATTCCGATCCTGATCGACGATGGACAACTCGAAGAGATGTTCTTGCTTTATCCCGACCCGTGGTGGAAAGCGAAACATCATAAAAGGCGAATGATTCAGCCGGATTTCTTGGACCTCTTGGCCAAAAAAATGCCGTCAGGTGGAAAGGTTTGGATTCGCACCGATGTCGGCCCCTTGGCCGATGACATGCGCTCGACGCTCACCGACCATCCGGAATTCGAGCCGTTGAAGCTCGATGAATACCCACTGCATCCATTTCCGTGGACCAACCGCGAAGTCCATTGTTTCGAACGTGGATTCCCGGCCCATCTGGTCTACTTCCGACGCATCTGAAGACTAGGTCAGCTGCTTGATCAGGCTGATGATGTCAACCGATGGCACCCAGCGGCCGATGCCTCGCAGCAAGAGCAGCCAGACGCAGATGGCCGCAACGATGGTGGCGGCAAAGGTCCAAATCGAACTGCCAAGGTTGGCCACGATTGCGGCCTCCATCCCAACCCAAATCCCAGCCAGAAGACTCCCGCAAAAGAGGGCTGGAACCGTGGCGAGCAGCGCGCTGGCGATGGAGAGGCGGGCCAGTTTCCACACGCCGTAGAACCACACGGGCAGACAGCTCGAAATCGCAATCAACACCACCCAGGAAGCGCCTTCGAGTCCGCGCCAGGCCGTAAGTGGCCAGATCAAGCTCACCACGGCCACAAAGCGCGGAAGATTCATCTTCAGATCGAGATCTGGGCGGTCACAGGCCTGAAATAAGGCGCCGCCTAGCGCCGCAAAAGACCGAACGAATGCGGAGATCACAAGAATCTGAACCAGAGGCAGAATCGGCGCCCATTTCTGCCCGAGGATATGCTCAACAATGCCCGGAGCCGCCAACCAAATGACGACAGAAACGGGTGCCGACAACATCATCGTCGAGCGCAAGACACCGACGAAAGCGGCCCGCAGCCCCTCGGGATTATTCTGAAGCCGGGCGTAGGTCGGAAAGCTCACGCGGGAAATCACGTGGGTCACTTTCGTCGCCGGCAAATTCGAAATGCTGTAGGCGAGCTGATAGTACGCCAACGAGGCCAAGCCTAAGTACTTACTCACAAAAATGTCGTCACCCTGCGTGACGATGAACCCGATAAACGACAGACCTGTGATCCAACGCCCATAACGGGTGAGCTCTTTGAATCGAGCGAAATCCCACTCGAGCCTGGGCCGGAACGGCTGCACGACG
>JBFFMO010000919.1:0-2447 GCA_041554035.1 Allomicrovenator sp.
CTGCCTGAAACTCCAATCGGTCAGGGGCAAGCGTGTTCGTCGGCAGCGAGAACTCTAACGACTTCTATTCGCAGCATTATCTTGCCGCGATTCCGTGCGGCGACCTCAAAACCCATGTTTATGATGGTTGGGCCAACGACCTCGACCACGAAGACCAACCGTTGACGCACATCACCCGACTCGCCGGCGATTTCTTCAAACGCCAAGCGACAACCGAAGTTTCGAAAGACTTCGCCAAACGCCTTATGACGCATCACGAGTTCTCAGCCGCCTTGTTGCATGCATTAGGCTACGAACTGGGCACACACGACTTCCTACGGCGACGTGGGCGTTCCAGCCTATGCCATCTCAGGAAAAACCAATGAGTGAATCAGCTGTTTTTTTGATTGTGCCGGGCTTCCTTATTCTGATTGTCTTCATTGTTTTTTATCTTCGCCCTGCCGATGCGACGGCTGAGTTGCGTTCAATTCGCGCCATGCTGCACGAAGCCCAGAATAAGATTCGTGAGAACCAGCAACAAGTGCCAAGACAAATTCAAGCGCTTATCAAGGAAGTTAGGGACAAAAAACTGGCCACTACATCTATTCGTGAGTTGAAGGATTATGGGGCGAACGGTGCTCGATGGTCGGCCTTAGAAAACGTTAGGATCAATACGATCGCAAAATTGCCAAAGGCATCACTGCTTGAGCAAATAGAGGGAATTGGCCCGGTCTCTGCTCAAAAAATCAGGAATGCTCAAGCTCGATTTTATCACAAATGTCCGATTTCGATTTTGGACATTGAGTCGGCTACGCAATATTCAGCCACTAAGGCCGCACTTGCATCTACGGCCCGCTACAACCATCAAGAAAAACTACTTCACGACTTGCAAATACAGGTTAACCCACGCCTTCAAAAGCACTCTTCCGTAGAGTTGGTTTTTTCATCACGCGCAGTTATTGACGACGCAACAAGAGAACTAAAATTGATCGCGGCCGAGGTGGCAATAGCAATCAAAGAGATAAACTACACACCCAAGCCTGTCGGCAGCGATGACCTTCCCAGAACTAACGAAGTTGCGGATGCGCTGATGGCCGCCGGGCTCAATGTCGTAAAAACATTGGAAAGCAGAAGTGATGGTAGGGCAGCGCCAGGAACCGAAAAACACTTTGAAGACCACCGCGTCGAACCATGGCTTCAGGATTTCGGTGTAAATTTTGAGCGCCAACACAAAATCGTCCTGAAGGTTGGGTCAAATCGAATCAACGCCTATGTTGATTTTGTGCTGCATGACGACAGGGGCCAGATTGTTAGCCTTATTGAGTCTAAGCGCAGGATTTCCAGCGAACGAGATCTTGAGGAGGCTATTCTTCAAGCTAAATCGTACGCACTCCATCTGCAGATTCATCGATTCCTAGTGGCTTCCCCCGATGGCATTTGGATCGTGGAATGGTCCATCCAAGGGCATTCTGTACTTCGGAAGTTTTCCAAGTCAGAAGTTCATAGCAACACACGAGAGATCCTAAAAATGATTGGGGTCCCGTTCCGCCGGTAATCGGTATACGTCGACGTTTGATTCCACGAAAACCAGTCAAATAGGATGTTTCAGACGGTTGTTGATGGTTGGCATCAATCCTGAAAATCGTGATAAGCGATGGCGAGCTTAAACCGTAACGCGATCCAGATACCCATCCAACGCGTCGAGATCCAAGTCGTAACTCTCGCCGCTTTGCCCCCGCCGTCGTAAAAGCACTTTGCGGCCGTTCAAAGCGGGTTCCAACGAACCTAGGGTCGAAACCAGTTTTGAATGCGTCCACCCTGTACGCCGACGTAGTTCATCAATATGCACCTCGCCCGCCAACAAATACGGCAACAAAATCCCTAACTCCCTTTGCACTTCATATCGTTCAGCGCGGTCCTGAAGATATTCGTCCTCTTGGATGGCCTGAATGTACTCCGCTTCGCTTCGAGGGGAATGTCGGGCTGGCGACGGATACTGGGCCGAGGCGGCCAAGGACGATGCTTGTGCGTTCGATGCCACGGTCGAAGTCGCTACACGTTCAACCTCCAAAACCTCAGTCATTGCAGCTGCGCGTGGCAGGTCTTGAAGACAAACCAGAAATTCTTCTTCCGAGATAGTCGCCCGAGAACTTGGATGAATCACCGACGACGAAAGTCGCGCTTTGCGTTTCATTAACTGTTCCAGCCGGTCATCGACAGATAATGCAGTCGGATGTTTAACGGTCGGAATCCAGACGTGCACATCTCGTTGCTGCCCGATGCGATATACACGGTCGGTCGCTTGGTTTTCTTTGGATGGATTCCACTGTAGATGATCGTCGAGAAACGCGGAAAGTTGGACATGCCGCGTAGAAACGACAAACGGCGTCTTTTTTCACATTTCAGATTTTGAGGGGAAAATAAGTGCGCAAGAGCCGTGTTTCTTAGCGGGATCCCGGCCCTTGCGC
>JBFFMO010000920.1:0-2447 GCA_041554035.1 Allomicrovenator sp.
CGCCAAGGTTCACAGGATGCTGGGGATTGCCTTCCAACTTCACAGGGCGTCCGCCGCGTGAAGTCACCAACACACCACAGCCCGCTGAGCAGCCTGAACAGACTGACGCGTAGTAGTTGGGTGTGCCGATGCGGATTTCTTCGGGGCGGTCAACGTAGGGGACGATGTAATCAACATCGTTACGGAATGCGTCGCATCCCGAACCCGCCATTGCTGCTGTTGCTGCCGCTACGCCGCCGATACGCATGAAATCTCGTCGAGAGATATTCAGCGTTTCCGATCCGTCGCCAAACGAAACTGTGACGTTTCCGTCTTCGTTGCGGCGGATGCGGGTTTCGACGCCTGGAATGGCATCTGGATTATGGGCAAATCCGATCTCAGTACGGTTCTTCGTCATACCGGACACTCGTCTTCGAGGGCGCGCAGGCGCCCGCTGGATACTCGAATCAATCGATCAATAATGGCAGGTCACACAGTCAGCCGACGCGTTATTCGCCGGATCACGGTGACAATTGACGCACCATCCCATGTTAAATTTGTTCTGCGTCGACACCACATCCATGGTGTTGACCTGTCCGTGACAGGCTGAGCAGTCAAAATTAGCATTGATGTGCGGCTGGTGAGAGAACCGAGCGTGGTCTGGAAGGTCGTGCACCTTGACCCACTTGATTGGTTCGCCGGTATCCCATGCCTTTTTGATCTTTTGGATCTCGGGGCTCTGGGTCAACACCAGACTGTGACAGTTCATGCACGTGTTCGCTCCGGGTACCGATGAAACGGGACCTTCGCCGGGGCTGACGTGGCAATACCTGCACGGAATCTGGTTGGTACCAGCGTGTAGTTGATGACTAAAGGCGATGGGTTGAACTGGGGCGTAGCCTTGTCGCGGATTCACACACGCGGAAAACGAGACAAGGAACGCCAGGATCAGTAGACCCGCACTGGTGAGGTAGCGTGTATTCATTACGGCTACAGCTCCGACAAAAACTGGGATCGCCGGGGTGGCGAAAAGCGGCCCCTCTATCCCACAGCATGAAAACCGATGTCAACCATTTAATAGACCGAATGAACCGCAAATATTGCGGCCCTGCGAGAAAATGGCCAATTGGATTTTCAACAATTACTTGTGAATCTGGGGACCCGGGCAAAGAACAAATAATTCCCGCGACTTTAGGGGTGGCGGTACGGGTCGAGAGGGAAGCTACCACGAGGATTTCGAGTTTTCAACTTTTTTTGAAAATTGAGTTCAATGCTTCGGGGCCCTTAAATCAACACAGGGCGTTTTTGGGGGTTGGTTGAAGGCTCGTCTGGTCCCATAGGCACGCCATGCCTGAGGGGCATCGTGATGGGACGGGGGGGCTCTTACGCCATCAGGCGGAGACTTCTTCGACGTTGGACACGGCGATGATGGGCTCGACGGATATCATGATGATTTTTTTGGCGTCGGCTTCGACGACTTCAAATCGCAGGCCTTCCACTTCGAACACGGTGCCAACCTGGGGCACATTGCCGGCCTGTGCCAGCAGAAAGCCGCCCAGAGACTCGTAGTCTGGGCTCTCGGGCAGCTCAATGTCGTAATAATCCTCGATTTCGTAGATCGGAATTCTTGCGTCCGCGAGCACACGATCGTCACCAAGCTCGGTCAATTGTGACGCTTCGCTGTCGTACTCGTCCTGAATGTCTCCGAAGATCTCTTCAACAATGTCCTCGAGGGTGATGATGCCCGAGGTTCCTCCGAATTCATCGACCACGATTGCGATATGAATTCGTTGTTTTTGAAACTCGGCGAGCAATTCCGCGATGCGCTTGGATTCCGGAACGAAATAGGGCTCGCGGGCAGCATCGTTGGGATCGAACCCATCAAAAGTGTTGTTCTCGGCATGGTATTGCATCAGATCTTTTGCGTAGACCACGCCAAGAATATTATCGATCGACGCGTCGTAGAGCGGAAGCCGACTGTGGCCGCATTCGACCAGGGCAGCGATGATCTCGGTGACCGGCATTTCGGTGCTGATCGCGACGATATCGGTTCTTGGAACCATCACCTCACGCACGAGCGTGTCGGGGAATTCCACGACGGAGCGAAGCAAACGAGTGTGGTCGTCCTCTTCGTGATCGCCATTCATTTCGAGCATGTACTCGATCTCATCGAAAGTCAGGGGCCCGGGAATGGTATGGCCGCCCCCGATCCGTCGAACGATCGTGTGGGTGAGTTGGCCGTAAAGCCAGGTCACAGGATAAAAGGCGAAATAGGGAATCCAGAGCACGCGCATCAAAACGCTCGACACCGTGAGGTATTTCCGTTTGGCCAGAGCCTTGGGAATGATCTCAGCAAAGGTCAAAAGGATGAAGGTCGTCAGCCCGATGGCCGCAAGCATTCCTCCGTTTTGGTACTGATCTTCGGGCATGGTTCGGCGCACGAAGTCGATCGTCAGCGCCGCGGCGAC
>JBFFMO010000921.1:0-2445 GCA_041554035.1 Allomicrovenator sp.
CTGCGCCAAAGTCTGACGACGGCGTTTCAAAAACTCGCTGCGCGTGAAGGCGGCCCGGTCGAAGACCGCATGTCCAAGACCATCGAACGCTATCTTCGTCTCAACCTTGAGATGACGCACCGCATCGGGTGAGGGTATAGTGGGCCGCATGGAATCCCACTGGCACATACGCGGCTCTAAACTACTCGACCGATGGAACTCCGATTTGCGATCCCGCGGAAGGCTGGTTCGTTGGGGGCATCGCGCCGAAATCGACCACGCAGCGGTCGGCTCCGTTCAGCTTATCATCGCTGGCTCCGTTCAAATTCAGGGGCCTAACGGCCTTGTGAGGCTCGACCGTGGTGATATCTGGGGTGTGAACGAAGCAGGTCTCTCGCTTCGCGCCTTCGACGACACGACGGTCCTCGATTTGGATGACGACCATCTGGGCGAGGGCCTTGGTGATATGGTTGCCCGCGTCGGCGTACTCAACCCTCGACCCGTGTCCATGCCACTGCAAAATCTGATTCGCCACGGGGACGAAGCCAGAGTTATCAAAGTGTTGCTTCATCTGGCTCCTGAATTGTTGGAAAGCGGAACCAAGATGATCGAGCTTGAAGTGCGAGCCCGCCATATCTCACAGCTGACGGGTATCCCGTTGATTCGGACCCGCGCGATCCTTGAGAACTTGAAGCGTTCAAAACTGGTCCAAGTCGGTCGTCGAGGTCTGGTGATTCCCGATCTTGATGCGATTCGGGAATTTGGAGGCGAGCGATGATTGAAAAAGGCGCGCACCACCTGATTCGCACCAACCTGGTGCTCGGCGTTCAGCTGGATGACTTCGATTATCGGCTCTTTTTACGCGAGTACCACAAGGACCTGCGCCAACGATTTCCGTCCGACGATTTTCCAGCCTATGCGCCAAATGACGTTCTGGATTCACTGATTCCTCGCCTCGAACCTGATGGTTTGGGCAAAGGCGCGGGCGGGCGTTTTGAGGCATTGCGACGTTTTGCGGTACGCACGAGTCGACTCGACTTGGCGATGACGGCATCTGATTTCGGAAATTTCGAGCAGCGGACTTCGCCATACAGCTTCGACCGAGCTTTTTTCCATCTGGGGCGCGTGATTTGTTCGGCTCGATTGAAGATGGAGTATCCAGGCTACAACCCGTTCAAGGCCACGCGTCAGTGGAATATCGACTTTGTTCGTGACCATCTCGACAACGTTCTTGAAGTGATGCCTGACTACATGTGGTGGGCCATGCATGACCAGCGCGACAGCATCGCCAATGCCCTCGTGCCTGAACAACTCGATGAGGCACGACGTCGCATCGAGAGTGCCGGTTACAAGGTCAGCTCTTTTGGGCTCTACCTGACAACGCTAGAGACCATGCATTCTGCCGACGACGAGATTCCGGCTTGAACAAAATACATCTGCCGATCGACGACGTCATACCCGACGTGATCGAGGCACTTCGTCATCATCAGGCCGTGATCATTCGGGCGGAACCTGGCGCGGGCAAGACCACGCGAATTCCTCCAGCTTTGCTAGACGCCAACATCGTCCAGGGCGAGGTCGTGGTGCTTGAGCCACGTCGCGTGGCTGCGCGGGCAGTGGCAAGGCGAATCGCTTACGAACGAGGCCAGAAGCTCGGCGAAGAAGTCGGGTTTCGGGTTCGTAACGAACGAGCCGGCGGCCAAAATACACGGTTATGGGTGCTGACCGAGGGGATCCTCACTCGCCGTCTTCAAAGTGATCCATTGCTGGAGGGCGTCGGCATCGTGGTGCTCGACGAATTTCACGAGCGCTCTATCCATGCCGACCTCGCGATCGCCTTCCTTCGCGAAGTGCTTGAGGCACGCGATGACCTGAAAGTGGTCGTGATGTCCGCGACGCTCGAGGCCGGCCCCGTATCGAAATTTCTAAACGACGCGCCTTCGATCGATTGCCCGGGGCGAACTTTTCCGCTCGAGATCCATCATCTGCATCAAGACGATCACGTCTTTGGCGTGCGTGATGCGCTTCACCGCCTGGTGAACGGTCCAGACGACGGCGGCGACGTTTTGGTCTTCTTGCCCGGACGTCGTGAGATTGAAGACGTCGCGGCCTTAGCGCCGACTTTTCCTCAATTTGAGTTCGTGCAACTCTTCGGCTCTCAATCCGGCGAAGACCAAGACAGCGCGTTGAATCCGGGCTCTAAGCGTCGTGTGATTCTTTCGACAAATATTGCTGAAACATCGCTGACGATTCCACGCGTAACGGCCGTCATTGATTCCGGTTTGGTGCGCCAGCTCGTGGCGTCGGCGTCGACCGGAATCGACGAACTCGTGACCACGAGCATCTCGCTGGCATCCGCAAAACAGCGAGCGGGGCGGGCAGGCCGAACCCAGCCTGGTCGGGTGATCAAGCTTTGGTCGTCGGCTCAGGAACACAAAATGCGCGACTACGATGTCGCCGAGATCC
>JBFFMO010000922.1:0-2444 GCA_041554035.1 Allomicrovenator sp.
AATGAGTTCTTTGCGATTAAGCTCGCTCCCTACACGGTCCCCAAGATCAACACGGTCGCCAACCCTGCCAAAACGACGAAACCACCTGTGACCGTCAGCGCTCGCAGTTATAAAAAGGGTGTCGCCGACCGCTGCCTTTTTGGTTGCCCCGATGTCGTGGAAGCTCTGGCATGCCCAGATGGATGTGCAGAGGGCGAAGTTTGCCAGAGTGGAGCCTGCGTCGCCGTTGAACCTGAAACGATCCAAAACGGCGATTTCGCCATCCAGAGTGATCTCAACATCAAACTTCTGGGATCGATGGTCTCGCGAAAACCTGAGTATTCACTGGCCTTGGTGTCAGAAAATGGAACTAAGACCTCCTATATCGTGGGCATCGGCGACCGCATCATGGGTGAATCCGAGGTCATCGAAATTCGCCGTGACCGCATCATCTTCCGAAGAAACGCACGGCTGGAGTACATCAAGATCGAAAACAGCATCTCAGGCTCGCCGGGAATCAGACCACAAGGGTCAACGATTTCGGCCGTGGGCAAAGACATCAAGGCTCCCTACGCACCGCCAGCCGCCAAGAAGGCCGCAGCTGCTACGGGTGTCACTCAGGTCAGCGCCAATAAATTCGAAATCGACCGAAAAACACTCAACGACGAACTTTCGAACCGCGAGAAACTCGCCAAAGCGGCCAGATTGGTCCCGGTCTACGACAAAAACGGCAAGAGCAACGGCATCAAGCTCATCAACGTTGCCGACTCAAGTGTTTACTCAAAAATTGGAATCAAGACGGGGGATATCGTGATGGCCATCAACGGGCAGAAAATCGATAGCCAGGCGAAAGCCCTTCAGCTTCTCGACTCCATGAAAAACAAATCCAAGGTCGCCATAGAAGTTGAGCGCCGTGGCAAAAAAGAAACGATGGAATACACAATAAAATGAATGACGCATCACCGAACCAGTGCCCGATTCGACGTGAAAGGAATTCGATGACCTCGCGTAAATACTCCTCAGCTCTGCTCTCAGCCCTTGTTTGCGGCATGCTCATCCCATCTGCGGCTTTCGCACAGGATGGCAAAGACGCCGATGAAAAGACGGAAGTAAATCCGCAAGAGAAGTATAATCTTCCCGCGAATTTTGACCCCGATTTTCGGCCCAAACGAACGCCTGGAAATGTGCGAGTCACGATCGATTTTCGTCAGGCTCAGCTTGATGAAGTCGTTAAATTCTTCTCGGGAGCGATGAGCAAAAACTTCATCATTTCCGACAGCATCAACACCAGCAAAACGATCACGATCATTTCCCCTAAAGAAGTGTCGCTGAGTGAGGCCTATCGCGCTTTCCTCGCTGCTCTTCAGATGAATGGATTGACCGTCGTTCCGATGGGTTCGTTCAATAAAATCGTGGAATCCAAAAACGCGATCGTGGAGCCTCAAGCCTCCTATGATGCTGGCGAGCGGATCCCAAACGAAGCGCGAATGGTCACAGCGATCGTCCCGGTCGAAAACGCCGCGATCGACGAAATCCAGCCCGTGATTCAGAAATTCCTGACTCCCGAAGCCACCGTGATTCCCTACGGATCCACACTCATCATCACCGAAAACGGCGCCAATCTGCGTCGCGTTCAAAAACTCATCGAGAAACTCGATAAGGGTGATGCTGCCAACAAGATTTACGTTTACCGGGTGCTCCACGCCGACGCCACTGAAGTGGCGGCCCGCATCGAAGAGATCTTTCAGGCCCAAAAAGGCGGAGGCACCTCCAAGTCGGCCCCGAAAAAGGGTGAAAGTTCCGACGGCAGCGGTGATTTGGGCGTCAGCATCTCGGATATCATCGCCGACGAACGCACCAACCAGCTGATCATCGTGTCGGACAAGAAGTCTTTCGACCGCATCAAAGAGATGATCGAAATTCTAGATGTTCCGACCGCGGTAGGCGGACAGGTTCACGTGAAGTTTTTGGAATACGCCGACGCTGACGAACTTGCGTCGACCTTGTCAGCGCTGGCTCAAGGAGCGCAGCGCGCGAACACGGGCAATCGAAATACTGCACGGAACGCTCGCGCCACAGCGGCAACCGCGCCCACCGAAGCAGGTTCATTGCTGCAGGGTGAAGTCCAAATCACCGCCTATAAACCCACGAACTCACTCGTGGTGGTTGCGGCGCCTCGTGACTTCTTGGCCCTCGAAAACGTGATTGACCAACTTGATCGTCCGCGACGACAGGTCTACGTCGAAGCCATCATCATGGAGATCGGGCTCGACACGAACCGTTCACTGGGCCTCGGCTTCACCGCTGGGTACGGCCAAGATTTTGCCGGCGTGATTCCGGAATCTGCAGTGGCAGACGGTCTGATCGAGGACACACGCGGCCTGGTGATTGGCCGTTCGAATTATTCTGGACTCGATGCCGCAGCAGGCAGTGCCGGTGTCCTTGGATTGCTCGGACCGAGCATC
>JBFFMO010000923.1:0-2443 GCA_041554035.1 Allomicrovenator sp.
CACAAAAAGGGACGGAATGGCGCGCGTGGTCCGCACTTGCCCGCGGGTTTCCGAATCACGTTCCAAGAGCCGCAGAAGGGCCCGATAGCGCTCGGTTTTGGGGCGCATTTTGGGTTGGGTGTGTTTCGCCCGGCAAAGTGAATCCTTGGCACGAACGGTGCCAAGGCGGTTGATACGTTTTCGTGATGGGGCACTTCTATCACGAAATTCTGAGTTTGAGTCAGCTGGTCGGTGTTCTGGAATCTCGTTTCGGCGGAGCGCCGAACGTGATCGCTGTTTCGGTGCATGCGCTAATTCTGTTGCGTCGTCGTGCAGCAGGGCACGACATATTGACGCTTGGTGTTGATTTGCAGGCGCCAAGCAACGGGCCGCGAGTCCAGCTCAAAAAGGTAGCGCGTCGCTATCGTCCAGAGTCTGTGCCCCCAGGTTTGCGCACGGTGTTTATTTACCGTCTGCGCGTCTTTGAAAACCACATAGGAACAAAATCAGTGGGGTCAGCATGCGAGTGATTTCGGTTCGTAATCTCAACACGTACACCTTTTGTCCGCGGCTGTTGTGGATTGAACACGTCGGCGGCGAGTTCGAGGACAATACGCATACAATCGAGGGCCATTTTGTGCACCGAAAGGTCGACAAGCCAGGCGGCAAGTTGCCCTCGCCTGACGGCGAAGAGCCATGGCATTCCAGATCATTATGGCTCAGCGACGATGACCTTGGGTTAAATGGGAAGTTGGACTTAGTGGACGTGGACGGCGAAGGCGTGTTTCCCGTGGATACCAAAAAGGGCAGGCCACGTGACGATGGTACCCTGTGGCCTGCCGATCGTGTGCAGCTGACCGCACAGGCATTGCTGCTGCGCGCAAACGGGTATCAGGTCGAAAAAGTCGCTGTGTATTACAACAAGGTTCGTCGCCGTGTGACGGTTGAGCTGACGACCGAGATGATTTCGGAAGCCCTTGACGTACTTGAGGCCGCTCGTGGGGTGTTTGATCTCGGTCAACCGCCGGACCCGCTTATCGACAGCCGGAAGTGCAATGGATGTTCGCTGAACGCCGTTTGTCTTCCGGACGAGACGAATGCACTTCGGCTTAAATCTGAGATATCTATTCGAAGGGTATTAGCTCCAACCACCGATGCGCTGCCGCTTTATGTCAGTTCGCCTGGCTCTCGCATGGGGACGTCGAAGGAGACCGTGGTCATTACTCCACGCGATGGCATCGACGAACCGGTTCAGAGGATTGGTTTTGATCGCATCAGCGAGATCAACATTATGGGTGGGGTTCAGTTTTCCACGCAGTTCTTGCAGAAGTGCATGGATCGCGATTTAGCCGTGAATTTTTATTCGATGGGTGGATGGTTCTACGGTGGAACGTTTTCGACGATGTCGCGATTGGTTCATCATCGAGTTTCACAATTTGCTGCTGTTGGTGCACCAAAATCCTTGCAGGTCGCGCGGGCGTTGGTCGCTGACAAGATCCACAATTCGCGGGTATTGATTCGCCGCAACGGCAACCCGCCCGACCAGATACTAAGCCGTCTCCGGCAATTGCGTGGTTCCGCTAAATTGGCGAACTCACCGGAGTCTTTGTTGGGATTCGAAGGTGAGGCGGCCCGTTTATATTGGGCCGAATATTCGGCTTTGGTTTCGGACCAACGCGAAGATTTTGTCATGAAAGGGCGTAACCGCCGGCCGCCGAAAGACCCGACAAATGCGATGTTATCCTTGGGTTATGCACTGCTTGTTAAGGACTGTACACGCGCCTTAATGAACGCGGGATTGGATCCATATTTGGGAATGTTCCACACCCAGCATCACGGTCGGCCGTCGCTGGCATTGGACTTGATGGAACCTTTCCGCAGTCTGATTGTGGATTCCGTGGTGTTACAGGTCATTCGCCGTGCAGAGGTTTCTGCGACAGATTTTGTAAGGGCAGGCCAGGGCGTGGCGCTCAAAGTCGGGGCTCGCAAGACATTTATTGCAGCGTACGAGCGCCGCATGAGCGACGAAGTTCAACATCCACTTTTTGGGTACTCTATTTCATATAGGCGTGTGCTCGCCGTTCAAGCGAGATTGCTTGCGCGTTTTTTGACCGGCGAGATTGGTGAATTTCCGGAGTTCAGAACACGATGAGAAATTACGTTTACCGTTATATCGTCTCGTACGATATCACCTCGGATGACCGAAGAACTGCGCTGTTCCAGACTCTGAAGGGGTTCGGCGAGCACATTCAATATTCGGTATTTTCGTGCGAACTAAACGACACGTCATTGATGAAGCTGCAGTCGAAAGTGGCCGAGATCATCCAGCATGATCTCGATCAGGTACTGTTCTTCGATTTGGGGCCGGTGGATGGACGAGGCGGTACTTGTATTACTGCGATCGGCAAATCCTATGGAGGTCGTTCACGTCGGGCTTGTGTGTTGTAGGCGATGCGAGCATCGA
>JBFFMO010000924.1:0-2441 GCA_041554035.1 Allomicrovenator sp.
ACCTGCACCAACGAACCCGCATGTGTTCAGGGAAAATGTCAGGCGCGCGAGCCTATTTATGTCAGTGCCGAAGAATTTCTGACCACTTGTCAGACGGCATCCGATTGTTTGTTGATTCAGGAAGGCGATCTTTGTCAGCCTTGTCCTTGCCCAAGCATCCCCGTCAATGCAGCCGATTACGCATCAAAAGTCTCGCCGCCCGAGTGTGGTTATAGTGGGGTGGTCTGCAATAACTGCCCACAACCTCCTGTGGACTGTGTCGATAATATCTGCGTTGTGGTCGAAGTTGAGTAAACCGGACTTGACGAACCTATAACCGATTGGCTATGTATTATCCATAACCAAGGGGTTATCGATGACACAGACGCATGACAATCTATTCAAATCCCTCGCAGACCCAACACGTAGGGGAATCTTCGAAGAGCTCTGCCGCCAGGGTGAGCAGACGGTGGGCGAGTTGACCCTGTTTGCTGGGGTATCCCAACCGGCGGTCTCGAAGCACCTTGGCGTTCTAAAACAAGCGGGTCTTGTAGAAGGCCGACAAGAGGGTCGCCAAACCCATTATTCAGCGCAGCGAAGTGCGCTGGAGCCTTTGGTGGATTGGACCCGGTCGATGAACGAGTTCTGGGAGCAGCGTCTTGATGACCTTGAAGACCTCCTGGGAAGGATGGATCAATGAATGATCTTTCCCAAGAAATCCGGTCGGTCGTGAAAGAGCGGCAGCTGCGTCACCCGCCAGAAAGGGTCTGGCGAGCGCTGACCCAAAAACATCTGATCGAAGATTGGTTGATGGATAACGATTTTGTCCCTGAAGTCGGACATCGTTTTGAGCTCAGAGCCGCATGGGGAGTCGTCACGGGAGAAGTCTTGGTTGTGCACCCTTATGAGACGTTGGCGTACTCATGGCAGGCGAGAGGCTTGGAAAGCGTCGTCACTTGGACGCTTTTTGAAACCGAAAAAGGTACCCGTTTGCACATGGAACAGAAGGGTTTTCGGACAGACCAAGAGCAAGCCTACCGTGGCGCGATGGCAGGTTGGAATCAATTCCTGGAACGATTGCAAACGGTCGTTTCACTACTAAAATAATCCAAAATGGAATTAATATGAGTATTTTTTTGTGGGTCCTTCAAGGGCTTCTGGCATTGCATACCGGCGTGGGCGCTGGATGGAAGCTCTCTAATTCCGAAAAAGGCATTTCTTCGCTGAATGCGATTCCTCACGGGCTTTGGAAGGCGCTAATCCCTTTCGAAATGATTTGTGCCGTCGGGCTAATTATCCCGGTGGCGGCACCGTCCTTGGGATATTTGGTTCCGATTGCAGCCCTCGGAATCGCCGCAGAAATGTTGGGGTTTTCTGGGGTTCATCTTCGATCGGGTGAAAAGCAAAATGGCCCTATGTTTTACTGGATTGGTGTGGCTGCACTTTGTGTTTTCATAGCGGTTGGCAGGTTTGTGATCGCGCCCCTCTGAACTCATGCTTCTAGTGTTGGCGTTTCAGGTACTTGGGGGATACGAAAACCCATGGCAATCCAGGCGTTCAATAATTTGAAGAAGAACTGAACGCTCTGCCTTTTTGCATTGGGCATATCGTTGGGCAACACGACGCCGGGCTGTAGGTCCATCGCCATCGTTCGCATTTGGACTGGCGGACGCGAGTCAGCAGGCCATAGGCCGGCATAGAGGCTTAACCAGTGCCCATGCGCGAACTCCAAAAACATTGGAGTATTGCAGCATGTGGCGACGACTCGACGAGTTTTGGCGTCGGGGGTTATGCGAATCTCACGAAGTGAATCATGGCCCTTCACAAAACGAATGCGGTCTTTTCGATACATCACATAGGGCGTCGCTTCGTACTCAGTCAGAATCTGACGGGCCCCGTTCAGGTCCTGCAGCCGCTTGCTACATTCGCGGCATGACGTACAACAGCACTCCACGCTCGCAATGGGTGTTTTTTCCACCTCAAGATGAGTCTCTTCGCACACGCACATTAATCGTGTGGAGTTTGCCATTATTTTGCTGCCTTACGTGGGCCCGAGAACATAAGTTTGGCGCCCTGTGGGTCGGTCGCTTGAATCAGCCAACCGCTCTCGTTTGGCAGTTCATCTAATCCATTACGCACCGTGCCGCCGCCTTCTTCGATCGCCGTTTTTGCGGCATCGATGTCGGCGACCTGAATTGCGAAATTCCAATAAGGTTTTGTGTCTTTTTCGGGTGCGTTCATCACTGCTCCCAACGTGACGCCATCATGGTCAAGGAAAGTGTAATCTCCCAATTCGGGACCCATCGACATCGAATGGCCAGCTTTAAAACCGAAGAGTGCGTCGTAAAATTTGAGCGCAGCTTTCTGGTCTGAGGTGACCAGTTCGTTCCAAGAGAAATGGCCCGTGGTCGAGGTCGCGAACGCGTTGCTGGGTTCGTCGCTGTTGCCGCGCATCAGGTAAA
>JBFFMO010000925.1:0-2436 GCA_041554035.1 Allomicrovenator sp.
CAACCGACAGCCTCGTCAAGCTCGCCCTGACGCAAGGCCAATTGACCAAGTCCCCAGCGAGCCCAGACCGCGATTTCACGATTCGCCGAGCGCAAAAGGGCTCGATAATGCTCACGGGCCGTGACGTACTCGCCGATTTTGAGTTCGATGTTGGCGACTTCCAGCGAGACTTCTTCGGAACGCATCACCGAAGACACTTCCTGAAGCCCTTCCTCAAGGTCGGCGTCAATGGACTCGTCCTTTTCAGCCAGGCTCATGGCGTCTCGATAAAGACGAATCGCGGTGTCGAGATCCGACCCAACCATGGCGGCGCGCGCAGCCTTGACGGTGAAAACGTAAACCCCGCGGGCATCACGGGCGCGCCGATAATGCTCGGCGATTTCCAGCGCGTGTTCATTGACTCTGGAGGCGTAGAATTTGATTTTCGCTTCGGCCGCCATCTTATGGAGTTGTCGTTGAGTTCGGCGCCCCTCCATGTCGTTGACCAGCACGTCGCGCATCACGGCGTGATTGAACTCAAGGACGTCTTCACCGCTATGCCCGGCTTCGCGGAAAATCCCTTCGCGAACCAGGTATTCCAGCGCAGAATCGACGTGGGCGTCCAGATGACTGTCTCCGACTTTCTTGAGGAATCCTCGCAATAGTCGGTAGTCGAATTGCTGCCCAAGCAGAGCACAACGTTCCAGAATCTGAGTGAGCGCCTGGGGGTCTGGGTAACGTGATGCGACCCGTTCAGCACGATAACGCATGAGCTCGACGAGCTCCTCGGGGACCTCGTTGTCGATGTCGACGCCCGGCTGAAGCTGCCACGATCCGTTTTGAAAGAGGATCTTTTCGCTTTCTTGCAGGTAGCGGACAATCTGTGTCAGATGCAACGCGTTTCCGCCGCTTCTTTCCGCGATTTTGCGCGCCATCACATCGTCGATGGGTAGAAGTTTTTGCACCAATTGCGTGGCGTCATCCAGGTCGAGTCGGCCCAGTTTCAGCCGTGCCATCTCGACACCAAACCGACCCAAACGAACCAACGAGTCGCGCATTTCTGGGACGGTATCGATGAGTTCGGAGTTCACGGTCATGACGATCAAGACCGGATCTGGATTCAGGTGAAGGCCCACAGCCAGGTGTTCGAGGAACGCGACGGTGGTCTCGCCCGCGACGTGCAGATTTTCCAATAAAATCAGCAATGGGCGTTCGCGTGCGACCTTGCGCAGAATCCGTTCGATCACGGCAAAAACACGTTCTTGGCGCGACACGCGGTCGGTGACCGGACCGGAGCCGTCAAAAAGCTGCGATTCGCCACCGGGTCGCATCAGCTGAATTGAAGTGTCGATTTCGTCCTGCGAGAAATCCCAGCGGCGAAGCCGGGCTTCGATGATGCGTGGCATGTCGTCGTAGGGCGAATCGCTGGTGCCAAGCAAGGTGTCCAAAACCCCGCGCATGCCGTCGAATCCACCGCCATTGCGGGTATGATGACCAACCGCACAGCGCATGATTCCTGACTCGTCGACGCGCACTTGAATCCAGTGTACCAGGCGACTTTTGCCGATGCCGCTTTCGCCCTCGATCGTGATCAAAGCCGCGACGTTCTCTTGCGAGGATCGACGAACATGATGCTCGATCGTGCGCCGCTCCGTGACCCTTCCGACAAGCGGGGCCACCGAGTTGTTCATCCCGGGACGAGACCCACCCAACATCGCAGCCGGAGGGATCGTCTGGCCGCCGAAACGACTAAGGAAGCCAGCATGCGAGAGGTTCCCAAATTGAGGCGCAGACATGTCGCCCAGCATCGGTCCCTGCATCCAGGGAACCACGGAGTAGTTGCCAAGAATGGTGTGCAAGGCTTCGCGGACCTCGATCGCGGTCTGGTAGCGCTCGTCGGGCTCTTTCGCTAAAAGTTTGTAGATCACCCGCTCGAGTTCAGTTGGAACTTCTACGCCTTCACGCGCCACCAATCGGGGGATCGGTTCTTTCAGATGGCCACGCATCACCAGGCGAGGATCGTCACCCGGATAAGGTGGCCGGCCGGCGAGGATCTCAAAGAGGATCACGCCCAGGGCGTAGAGGTCGACTCGCGGATCAACGGGTTTTCTGCGAAAAATCTCGGGCGCCATATAACGGGGCGTGCCCATGATCACACGTGCGCTCTGATCGTTTTGATCTTCTTCATCGAGTCCGCCAGGGGCGTTCTCGAGACTGAGTTCCCCGTCTTGCGTCGCAGCAAGGCCGAAGTCGACAAGTTTGATGACTTCTCGCCCCTCGTCATCATGCGTCAAAAGCACGTTCGAGGGCTTCATATCGCGATGGATGATGCCACGAACATGGGCTGCCGAAAGCGCGCTCAGAACCTGATCGGTGAGCGACATCAAACGAAGCGTATCGATTTCGGCGCGTTTGAGACCGGTCATCGCGGTGCCGACCACCAGCTCCATCGCGAGC
>JBFFMO010000926.1:0-2436 GCA_041554035.1 Allomicrovenator sp.
CAACAGAATTCCACGAACCGCCCAGAAAACCGTTCACAATACGGGCGGGGATGCCGCGCGCCCGAAGCAAAATGGTGGCGCTCGTTGCGAAGTACTCGCAATGACCTCGTCGGGTTTCAAACAGGAACGACTCGATGGGTGAAACGCCCACCTGGGGAAGGTCAGTCGTGTAAGTGTAGTTTTGCTGAAGGTAGGATTTGATGCCTTCCGCAATCGCTGCGGGCTCTTGCGCTCCGGGAGCGATCGAATCGGCAAAGGGTTGAAAACGCTCCGAAAGCGGTGGCATTTGCAGAAACGCACGCGGTGCGTTGTCGACCGGCATCGAGCCGGGCGTTTCCCACGCCCAAAGTTGGTAGATCAACCCGACCTGGTCGGCCACTGTATGATGAATATCTCCATATTTGTCACGCTGTACCCTGCCTGAGCGCGGCCCAAAGGGCACCGAGATCGACTCGGAGCCCAGCCGGATGGACTGCGAGGTCCAAAGTGTCGGCAACAAGGTGGTGCCCAGCGGCTCAAGGTAGACCTGTAGGTGCGTTAATTTGCCGCTTCCATCGTAAAACTGAGCCAGACTCTGCTGAGATTGACGTGTGGATAATCCGGCCACCTTGCGGGAATCATCGCCCTCGACACTGGGCAGGGAGTTCTTTCTGGAGTTCAAGGTCCTCGACCAGGAATGGCCGTCGTAATTATCAAAAGACATCATGCGCCAGTGCATGGTCGCGGTGTCTTTGGGCTCTTCCTCGAATTCCACGCGAATGACCACCGAAGGGTTGTCTCGAATCACCCCGTGATTGCCCAACTCCACGGATTCCGAAAAACCGGTCATCTGCAGGGCATCCCGATCTTTGGGGGCAAAAAAACCAAGTCCAATTCGTGGAAATGCAAAAAATACGAGCAGGCTCGCGGCCAAAACCACCGCGCTCATTCCCGTGAGGACCAGTCCGTAAGACCGGTTGAGTGTGGGGATTCCTCGAAAACTAATTTTTGGGCGTTGTCTGACTTCGTTGCGCAAATGGAAGACGGCCAGCGCGAATGTGCCCGCCAAAACGTAGGCTGAAAATGCAGCACCAAAAACGAGCTGGTCGGTCAGCGTCGTGGCGGCTGCAAGCGTGATCAAACTGAGCACAAAAACCTGCTGTTCATCACGAACCGACCAGCGCCCAAAGAGCTTGATGATCGTCAGGATCAAAAGCAGCTGCACGACCGTGTCCAACAAATCTGTGTCGGTGAGGACCACGCGCAACACACCCAGTCCCACAAACGAGAGGACAGCGACGTTCCATAAACGTTCAGGGATTTTGCGGCCGAGGCCAGCTCGGTGAGCAAACCAAGACGCCACCAAAGCGACAAAAAACAAAGCCGCGGCCACGATGGGCAACACGCTTGTTCCGATGAGCGGCAGCACGGGCAGCAGGACCACCAAATAGAGGCTCCATTCGTGCACAACTTCGAGTCGGTCAGCCTTCATGCAGGTCTCCGAAACTCAACAGAACGTCGGAACTTCGCACATTTTTGAGCGCGCGCGACGGACCGGCAACGATTCGGCCCACCTTGGGTGATGGGTCCGCCAGAGTGGCGACGCCATCCTCAAGGGTCACGGCCGCGAGCACGGCGAGCACACGTTCTCTGGAGCGGTCTTCACCAAGTTCCACGATCTGGTCACCGCAGACGATTCGAACGGCATGTCCGGTATGGAAGAGCCGCTCGATGAGGCCGGCCAAGCGTTCGATGCCGTCTTCGAATTGCAGTGCCTCGCTTTTCAGCGGTTTGGGCACATGGTGCAAGAGCACGACTTCCAGTGCCTGATGGACCTGTTTTTCGGTCTCACGCACCACGGGTCTGCCGCGTCGCGCTGCGGATTTCCAATGAATTCGGCGGGCGTCTTCGCCTTCTCGGAAATCCTTCAGTCCAAAAAACTCATCTCCCTGACCCGACCTGTTCGAGCTCGTGTCGCCGAATTGGCCAAAAATTCGGGCCTGCCATTCCGGGTCGTCTTTGGCGCGGGGGAAAACAATCAGGTCCAGGCCACCGGCCAGATGTCTGGATTTTTCGAAGAGCCCAAATGGAAATCGCGTGACCACGCTGAAATCCCATAATCGGTAAATTCCGCGGGTCTGAAATTCGTACGAAGCGTCGAGTTCTGCCGTCGCGCCGGCGTCGATTCGAATCGTGTAGGCGCTGCCAATCGGCACGCCCTCATTCTGGTTCCGCCAAAATTTCCACCATCCATGACGTTTCAGGCCGACGGGTTTTCCGACCAGCGGCCCTGCGATGGCCATCGCTTCAAGGTCGGCGAGCTCGACGCTCAACGACGCGTAATTGGATCCATTGGTGGCGGATATCTGAGCGGGAATCGCGTGACCGGCAACGCCAGTTCCCACACGGCGTGTCGCCGAAATGCCTTTGATGACGGCCTCGCTCAAAACACCGCTC
>JBFFMO010000927.1:0-2430 GCA_041554035.1 Allomicrovenator sp.
ATTTGGCAAAAAAACGGTCATCGACGTCGGCTTCCATGACCTCGTCCGCCACCGCCTTTGCCCCGTTTTCGCAGAACTCGGCGACCGAACGATGGGCTGGATCAGGCCACGCACAACCTGGACAATCGAAGCCAGCGATTTGATTAACTCGCAAAAGGGCTGCCGTCCCTTTCATCGCGCCGGACTTGGTCCAAACGTGTTTCATGGTCGAGACCATCGCCGGGATACCACCCGCTTTTTCGGGAGGTTTTCCGATCTTGAGGTCGCTGAAATCTTCTTCGGGTGTTCGTGACAAATCTGAGTCCTACGCTTCGCACTTCGCCATTGATATTCTTATACGGACCGGCGACAAACTTGGCTAGGTCGCCCATGGGCGACCTACTTCTGAACGGGTAAGGCTGTGAATATCGAACGACACGAACAAAAGACATTTGAACGCGAGAATTTTAGCGAAAAACGCCCGTTTGAAGGCGAGCTGATTGCGTGCACGTTCAACGCCTGCGACTTCACAAAGACTAATCTTGCGGGCATTTCGTTTGTGGAGTCCGTATTTAATTCATGCAATTTCAGCGCGACCAATCTGAAAGATACTCGCCTTCAACATGCCAAGTTCAAAGACTCGAAGTTGATGGGCGTGGATTTTACGCATTGCAGTAATTTTCTGTTCGCCGTGACCTTTGAGGGCTGCAATTTGAACTACGCATCGTTCATGCGAAAGAAGATGAAAAAGACGGTCTTTAATGATTGCACGATCCAGGAGGCCAACTTCAGCGAGACCGACCTTGGTGGCGCCACGTTTGACGATTGTGACCTGAATAACGCGACGTTTTTCCGAACAAATCTGGAAGCGGCTGACTTCAGACATGCACGGCATTTCCAGATCGACCCAACTCAAAACACGATGAAAAAGGCGAAGTTTTCGCGTTCAGGCCTTGCGGGCCTCTTGGCGAAATTCAATCTGGATATTGGGTAAATTAGGGCGAGGTGCGGGCAGGTTGCCCGCGGACCAATCACAATGCGGGCCAGACCAGCCTTCAGTCGAGCACTAAACAGCGCACAACCGACCAATTACGGCCAGCCGCTCACTGCTCACCGCTCACCGCCTATTTGGCGTTGCGGATCAAGTCGGCGAGGTCGCTGAGCTTGTTGATCTGCGCCAGATCTTCGTCAGGGAAGGTGGTGCCAAGATCGTCCTCGATGTAGCCGATCATTTCCATGGTCACCACGGAATCGATCGCGAGGTCTCGCATCTTCATGTTCATGTTGCCTTCGTTGATTTCGGCCGATTTACCGGGCGCAACTTGGTCGAGGGCAGCTTTGATAAGTTCTAAAATCTGAGTTTCGCTCACGGGTGCTCCTAAATATCAATCGATGCGACGCAGCGCGTACTGCGCAAGCGACTGGTAGTGGTTCTGGAATCCGGTCACACAGGTGCTCAGATACCGATCGTAGTCGTCAAAAACCTGGTCGCCCCAACGGTCGCGAATCAGCGCTTCGTGGACGCGCATGCGGCGCAGCCACTCGGCACAGGTCTTTTCGTAATGCTCGCGTCGTGTCTGGACCTCCATGATTTCCCAATAGGGGTTCACGGCCAGCACGATGTCTTCCAGACGCAGCGAAAGGCCACCTGGGAAGATCTCCTGAGTCACCCAGCCGATATCGCGCAGGTGCTGTCGGTTACGGGGCACTCGGTTGCGAAGAATCGTCTGAAGGCCAAACCAGGCGCCTGGATTCGTCCATTCATGCGCGCGTCGGAAGTAGTCGCGGTACATTTTGATATGGTTGCCATCGCGAACGTCTTCGGGAGTCGCGATATGTTCCATCATGCAAATCGAGATCACGGCGTCGAATTTCTCGGGCGGTGTGAAGTCGCGGTAATCCGTCACGGTCGCAAAAACATTAGGGATTTTGCGTTCCATGATTTCGGCATGTTGAGCGCGGCTCAGCGTGATGCCGGTGGCCTTTTGAACGCCTCGAACTTGCGAAAGGAACTCGATATTCGCGCCCCAGCCGCAACCGATATCGAGCACCGAGGATTTCTCGGTCACGTGGGCCGCGTCTGCGAGCCAGTGCAGCTTGATATTCTGCGCTTCTTCAAGGTTATCGGTGCCCTCATAGAGCGCACACGTGTAGTTCATCTTCTCGTCGAGCCAGAGTCGGAAGAACTCATTGGAGACATCGTATGAAACTTCGACTTCATCTTGGGTTGACATGGTGTGGTCCTCGTCCTGCGCCGTCTATAATCAGCGTGTTTTGACTCGATACTTGGCGCGTGTCCACATAGAACGCGCCACGTGTTTTGCCATTGAGAGTTTTTCGGCAGAGGAACCCGCTTGTCGGGACCCCTGCGTGCCAAGTTCGCCACGCATGTAGAGCTGGCGAGTTTTATTGCGCTGGAGCTTGCCTGAAGAGGTCTTCGGCAGCAAACCG
>JBFFMO010000928.1:0-2430 GCA_041554035.1 Allomicrovenator sp.
CTGGGCGGGGTTCCCCTGGTTTGGAATTTGATCAGCAGCGCCTTGCGGCGGGAATTTGGGGCCGACATGCTCGCAGGCGTGTCCATCATCACGTCGTTGATCCTCGGGGAATACCTCGCTGGGGCGATTGTTGTGTTGATGCTCTCGGGCGGAGCGACGCTTGAGTCGTACGCCATGGGGCGCGCATCAGCCGTGCTGGCTGCACTCGCCAAGCGCTCGCCCACCATCGCCCATCGTCGAACGGGGTCAGAAATATCGGATATTCCGGTGTCGGAAGTGGTGGTCGGTGACCTCGTGGTCGTGCTGCCTCATGAAACCGCCCCCGTGGACGGCATCGTGAGAGAAGGCCACGGCACGATGGACGAAAGCTACCTGACCGGCGAACCCTACAAGGTATCCAAGGCACCGGGTGCGACGGTGCTCTCGGGTGCCATCAACGGCGTGGATGCATTGACCGTCGAGGCCACACAAATCGCGGCAGATTCTCGTTACGCTCGCATCATGACGGTGATGGAAGACGCCTCACAGACGCGGCCCAGAATCCGACGTTTAGCGGATAAACTTGGCGCCTGGTATACGCCGTTGGCGCTTGTGATCGCGGGTCTGGCCTGGATGATTTCGGGGGATCCGGTTCGCTTCCTGGCCGTCCTTGTCGTTGCCACGCCCTGCCCGCTCTTGATCGGCATTCCTGTGGCGTTGCTTGGCGCGATCTCGCTGGCTGCGTCGCGCACAATCATCATCAAAGACACTTCGATTCTTGAACAAATTGACCGTTGCACGACCCTGATTCTGGACAAGACCGGCACATTGACGCTGGGAACCCCGTCCGTGACCAATGTCGAAGGCCCCGACGTCGACCGCGGCCTGCTTTACGCAGCGGCATTGGAGCGCTACTCGAAACACCCTTTGGGACCGGCCATCGTGGAAGCCGCTGAGGGCCGCGCTGACGACCTGAAGGTCGATTCGATGAGCGAACGGCCTGGTGAGGGACTCAGCGGCATCGTCGCAGGTGCTAAGGTCAAGGTGACCGGACGCTCGAAACTGGTGAGTTCAAATCACCCCGACGCTGGCCAGCTTCCGGAAACCCGCTCCGGGCTTGAGTGCATCGTTTTGATCGACGGAAATTACGCGGCCACGATCCATTTGCACGACCAGCCTCGAACCGAAGGCAAGCCCTTCATCCAGCATTTGAGACCGAACCACCAATTCACCAAGGTGATGATTGTCTCGGGCGACCGCGAGAGCGAGGTCGCCTATCTGGCGCAGCAGGTCGGCATCGACATCGTTCATGCGGGCTGCACCCCAGAGGAAAAAGTCGAAATCGTCAGGGCCGAAACTGCGCTGGCCCCCACGCTCTTTGTGGGTGACGGCATCAACGACGCGCCAGCCCTGATGACGGCGACGTGCGGCGTGGCGTTTGGCCAAACCAACGAAGTCACCACCGAGGCCGCTGGAGCGGTGATCCTGGAGCCGTCCTTGCGACGGCTGGACGAGCTCTTCCATATCGCCACACGATTTCGCTCGATCGCTTTGCAATCGGCCATCGGCGGGATGACGCTGTCCATCTTTGGGATGGGATTCGCGGCGTTTGGAGTCTTGACCCCGGTCATGGGAGCGGTCGCCCAGGAGGTGATCGACCTGGTCGCCATTTTGAACTCGCTGCGTGTCGCGATGCGCCCCGGAACCCTCTCAGACGTCTAGTTTGAGCGGCGCGCCTTGATGGCTCCGTTCTCGATCGCGAGGACATAAGACACATGCGTCTTGGGCAGGA
Source organism: Allomicrovenator sp. (assembly GCA_041554035.1). GTDB lineage: Bacteria > Myxococcota_A > Bradymonadia > Bradymonadales > Bradymonadaceae > JBFFMO01. The sequence goes on from JBFFMO010000928.1 coordinate 1,772, forward strand.
CTTCGATGCTTCCTCGAAGACGCTCGCCAAGGTGCTCAACGACGACCGGATATTTGCCTTCCTTTAGCTCCAGCTTATTCACCGGTTCCGTGCCAAACCCATTAGCGCCCACGTAGAGCGTGCCACCCGCGGGTTCAATGGTGATCGAGACGAAACCTTTCTCTCGCTTCATTTCTTTCAAGAAGGGACGGACCTCAAGGGTGCCGACTTCGGCCATTTCCAGCACATACGATTGAGGCGCGTGGTCAGCTTCATCGAGTTCAACCTCCACCAACGACCCGCGTTCGTGGTTTTTGCGCATGGGGGTCGCCCCGGAGGGTTCACCGTCGAGGTTCACTGCCGTCATCCGCGGTATCGCGGCATAAACGACCTCGACATAATTGCGGCGCGCCGAGTCTTTGCGTGCAAACTCCACCTGCACTTCATTTTCAGCGCCCGGAACCAATCCAATAAATCCGGCGTATCCAAAGAAGTCGTCCTTGCTCAGGTACACATAATGTTCCACATCCGCGGAGAGGTCGTTCAGCGTCATGGGCGTACGGCCGACCTCGCGTCCATCCAACCACACCGTCGCATCGCGAGGCTCTGACACCACGGCAAGCGAGGCGGTTCTTGCACCATTTCCAGCGGGAACAGGTTGATCGAGTTTAATGGTGTAC
>JBFFMO010000929.1:0-2424 GCA_041554035.1 Allomicrovenator sp.
CCCTGTGGCGACTGCGATTTCGATTGCAAGCCTGCCGGTAACCCCTATCGCGTGCCGGGCCCCATTGGGCCTCAGGATCAATGTGCGCAATTGGCGGTTCAGCTTACCGAAGCCATTCCAACAGTCGTTCTGCTCGTGGACCAATCAGGATCGATGACCGCTGATTTCGGCGGAAACCAGGATCGCTGGGAGGCCACTCAATCGTCGTTGATGGACCCGACGAGCGGATTGGTTTCGACGCTCCAGGACCGCTTCCGATTTGGCTTCGCGTTGTACACAAGTTTTAACGGTGGAGCGACCTGCCCCAATTTGCGAGACGTTCGACCCGATTTCAACAACTTCGACGCTATCAATCGCGTGTTCTCAAACGCCAAGCCCGAAGACGACACTCCAACAGGCGCGTCGATCATCGGGACAATGCGGCAATTCGAAGATAAAGCGGTCCGCGGACCCAAGATTCTCTTGCTTGCCACCGATGGTGAGCCCGACACGTGCGATATCCCTGATCCGCGTAATGAAGATCAGCGCGAGATCGCCCGCCAGGAGTCGATCTCGGCCGTCGAAGAAGCTTTTAGCCGCGGTGTCGAGACCGTGGTCCTTTCGGTGGGCGATCAAGTCGGAGAAAAACACCTCGACGACATGGCGACCGCAGGCATGGGAGGCGTGCCTTCACCCTTCTTCCGGGCCACCAATCCAGACCAGTTGAAGACGACGCTCGAAAAAATCATTGTCGGTTCGCGTGAATGCATCTTCCAACTTGATGGGGCCATTTTGGACCCGAAACTGGCCACCCATGCTGACATTCAGGTCAACGGAAGTGCGGTCCCGTACGGCGACGCTGGCTGGGTCTTCCACCAAGACGAACAGATCTGTTTTGGCGCCAAACAATGCATCGAGCTTAAAGGCGCAACCTGCGACACGATTCAACGTGGCGACGCGCAGGTTGGAGGCAACTTCCTTTGTGCCTACGGCGACCCGAATGGGGACAACGGATACGGGACTGCGGTTCCAGGGACGCTTATCCCAGGTGACGGCACGATCACCGGAATTCCTGGCGAAAATAACACCACAGGTGGACCGAATAACACCACCGGTGGACCCAACAACACCACGGGTGGACCCGGAACCAACGGCATGTGCACCAATATTGGCGAGTCCTGCTCTTACGATGGTGATTGTTGCACCGGCTTGTGTGGTCGCAGCGGCAGCAACTCGGCGTGTGTCGCCCAGTAAGCCCAAGGCTTGTCGCGCCTAGCCGCCTGTGCTTACATGCGCCATGCGATTTCTAATCTTCGTTCTCATCTCCCTCCCATTCACTGCCCTCGCCCAAGAGACCACGCATAAGCGAACGGTCGAAAACGGCGAGTTTTTTAATGCTTCGCATCGCAGTGAAATCTACGAAAAATCCAAGAAATCAGAGGCCAAAGCCATCGGCTACACTCTGATTTTCCCCGGGCTGGGCAACTATTACGCTCAGCAGTACGTCACGGGAACGGTCGTTGGTATGGGGGTTATTTTTGGGGTGACGGCGTTGGTTTTTGGACTCACGACCGACCAATCCGACTGGACAGCAACGGGCGCGGTGCTTGGAGGATCGATGTATCTTGTGGGTGCAACCACCAGCTTTGTGGGCGTGCGGGACTACAACTCGGATTTACGCCGTGCGCTGAAAGTCAGCGAGCTTGAACGAGCTCCCGGCCTGCAAATCGCGTTCAGCTTCTAGTCGTCGTTCAGGATCCGAACCGCTGGGGACTCCAGGTCGTCGAATTGATCGTGTTTGGTCGCCCATCTGAAAGCGAACACGGAGGCCAACGCCAGCGATAACGCCAGCGGCACCAGTATGAATAAAATCTCCATGGGATTACTCCTTGGCCTGAAAAAGCGCCGTAGGCCGCCCCAGAGCGGTTGTTTCAGGAGCTTTTGACGCCTCGCGAGGCGAAGTCGTCTGCACCAGAGACGAGAATACCACGACCAGCGATGAAAGGGGCATGAGGATGGCCGCAAAGAGCGGAGTGACCCATCCAAACGCGGCCATGGTCATGGTGACCGCGTTGTAGACGAGGGATATGCCAAGATTTCTGTGAACGGTCTTCATCGCGACCCGAGAGACGTCGAAAAGCCCGTTTAGCGGCTCCAAACCTACGCGAGTCAGGAATACGTCGGCAGCGACCAGATTGAGGTCCGTGCCGCCTTCCACGGCAATCCCCACATCGGCGATGCTGAGCGAAGCCGCGTCGTTTACGCCGTCCCCAATCATGGCCACGGTCGCCCCTGAGGCCTGGAGACCCTGAATATACGCGAGTTTTGCTTCCGGGCTTTGGTCGCCCAGCACGTCTTCGGAGGCAAATCCAAGCGCCTCGCCCACAGCCGCTGCGATTTTCGAATGATCGCCCGAGAGGATCACAGGCCGACGCCCGGCTGCAC
>JBFFMO010000930.1:0-2424 GCA_041554035.1 Allomicrovenator sp.
AAGCGTCATGATTGAACTCTATGTTTCCCATTTAAGTCCCTATTCCAGCAAGATCATGGCGTTGCTCGGTTATTCCGAAATACCCCATCGGATCGTGGTCGAAACGATCGTGAACCGGTTCTCGGTGCTGAAGCGCCTGACCGGCAAGACGATGGTTCCTATGTTGCGTAATGGCGATTTGGCCCTGAATGATTCAACGCAGATCGCGAAGCTGATTTTGGCGCAGATCGGGGCCGAAGAGATGACCTCACCCTTTCTTGCCTGGCTCATCGAAGATTTCGCAGATGAGTGGATCGTCAGGTGGTTCGCGCAGGCCCGATGGTCTCTGCCCGAAAACCGGGCAAGCATGGAACGTAGAATCGGTGCGGAAATGTTTCCGGGTCTCCTTTCGGCCAAAGGCGGGAATCTTGCCGCCAAAACCATTCACGACAACTTAAAACGAGCCGGAGTGCTGGAACGAATTGAGTCGTTGGAGCGTTCACGCGACCGAACGTTTTCGATTCTCGAGGAGCTTTTTTCGGACGGACTCTACGTTTTTGGCGGCCGTCCCACGGTTGCAGATTTCGCGCTCTATGGGTTCCTCTGGCAATTTGGGAACGATCCGCTTGGGGCGCCCGTCGTTGCCGGTTTCCCCCACACATGGCGTTTTGTGGAGAGGGTTCATGCCTGGACCACCGGCGTGGGTGAGGTCAACGCAGAAATTCGCCCGCTGGCGGAGCTGAGGCCTTTGATCGGTGAGATCTTGGGGACGTACTGGCGGTTATTGGCGGCCAATGAGGTTCTCAAGCCCGGAGAATCCACTGAGGTGACTCTGCTTGATGGGACGTCGCTGGACGTGCGGTCGTCGCGCTGGGCCAAGGCGTGCTTCGAAGCGCTCAAGGCCGAGGCTGAGGCCGTGAAGTCGACTCGCGGCCACTACTGTGACGACGAATCATTAAATCAGGCGATTTCCGCTGCAATGGCCGAAACGGCCAAATGATTCTGTGCACAAAAAAAACGGCATCCAAAGGATGCCGTTTTTATGCGGAAGGGGGGACTCGAACCCCCACGGTGTTACCACCACTGATACCTGAAACCAGCGCGTCTACCAATTCCGCCACTTCCGCAGATTGGATGCGGAGAAATAATCGCATCTCGCGGGCCTGTCAACTAGTTCCAGCGGAACGGAACCTCTTTCGTTGAGTCTTTGGGTTTATAGCCCACCCGAGCAGGCATCACGCCGCTATAAAGTTGGCTGAAAATGGCGTTCTGAAACGTGACGACGGTGTAATTTTGCTCGGGACGTAATTCGACCGAAAATCGAATCGGCAAGTCCACAGCCCCAATCGTGTATCGGACAACATTTCCCGTCTGCATGCCCAGCACCATGGCGTCGCTGACGTTGGCGTACGGAATCGCGCCCGGTCGAAACGCCTTGATCGTCTTGCGTTCCTTATAAGCCTCGTCGAAATACTTCACGAGTTCGGTGAACTCGATGTCGTAAACGTGTTCGAAATCCAATCGCGTGCCGTTTACGACCCGTCGCTTTTCAACCTCTTGAAACTCAAGCTGCAGGGGACTCTCTTTGAACGTGGCGGGTTTCAAAAGTGACGACCAGTCAGTCGGCTTGGGCGAGTAAGGCTTTTCTTGGGCAAACGCCGCGGGGGCGATGGCAAGCAATATAAGGACTAGAAGTGCTCTCATGGGGACCTTCGTGGAGTTTTTCTCAAGACGCGACTCGCTGCCGGATTATTCACAATGGGTATTCGGCATCAACCACGTCAATGGCCTTCTGCAACGCCTGAGTGTATTCGTAGTGCGCCTTGGACGTCAGTCCAACTTGGCCGAAGTACTTCGTACGAAGCTCGTCATTTTCGGCAGCACCCAGTCCCAAGAGGGCAGCAGAGATTTTGGATTTCAACTCAGGGGCCAAGGTCGACTTCGCGGCAAAAGCTGCTCGCGGCACCGGGCCTTGTTTGCTCAAGATACGCAAGTCCTTTGCATCGCTGGGCCAGGCGTCGCCTGAAATAGCGATCGCGTCGTATTTCTTGGCTCGCAAGCCTTCAAGTGCAGCGGTATCACTCCCCGCAAACGCCACCAATGAAAAGACTTTTTCAGGGTCGTCATCTCGGTCCAGCACCTTGGCTTCCATCAGGCTGGCCAGGGGAAACAAGAAGCCCTCGGCCGAAGAAGCGAAGGTGAAGGCGATCTTCTTGCCTTTAAGGTTTGTGAGGCTCTTGATCGGGGCCTTGGCCAACACCACCCAAAGTGAGTCGGTTTCGGCCTCTTCAGCCACGGTCGAGACCGCTTGCACTTCCATGTCCGCGCGTTGGTGGGCGATCATGAAGGTCCAGGCTGCCGTATAGGACAATTGTGCATCTCCCTTCCGAAGAGCCTCAATAACCTGTTCGTCAGCCGGAACCACCTCAACGATCACCTTCTTGC
>JBFFMO010000931.1:0-2423 GCA_041554035.1 Allomicrovenator sp.
CCGACAGCGCCGTCTGGTACAAGAAGGTCATCGACCGCTGCTCAACAGGCGATTGGAGAATTCGCTCACTTTATCTCGGCGGAAAAGCCAGGTGGAATGCCGGTCAACGAGCCGACGCCAGAGCGATGTTTGAGCGTGTTTGGACCGACTACAAGTCCCACAGCTACGCCGACGATGCGATGTATTTTGCCGCCAGGATCTTGGAAGAAGACGGCGACGATAAAGGCATGGCCGCGCTGGTCGCTAAACAGACGGCGGCGTACCCGGAAGGCGACATGGCTCAAGATGCTCATTGGCTTGAGATTCGCCGCCTCTTCAAGTTGAAGCGATACGACGCGGCCGTGGCCCGCATCGATGCCATCAAAGTCGTCAACGAGCCGGATCTCTACTCACGCGGCCGACTCTCCTATTTTCGGGCCCGCGCTCTCGAGTTAGGCGGTCATGCTGACCAAGCTCTGGTCGCGTACAACAAGACCGTTCGAGATTTCCCCGTGAGTTATTATGCGCTTCTGGCGTTCCAACGACTTGGTAAGGACGCCACCAAAGCATGGCTTTGTCCCGGATCATCGTTTTGTGATGTGCCGACCGTCGCTTCACCTGAAATCACTCCCGGCGATCTGAGTGATCCCTCGTATCTGCGGGCGCAAATGTTGTTTTCCTTGCATCTGTCGACCCTGGCCCGTGCCGAGATCTTCAATATCGAGGCGAGGGTTGCCAAGGATCCCAATGCCCTGTGGTACCTGGCCGACCAACTCGATCGCGCTGGTGCGTACACGTTCTCGCACGATATTGCGCGGCGTCAGATTCCAGGGTGGGACCATACCTACCCTGATCCCACCCATCGGCGGTCGTGGGAGATCGGTTTTCCAAGGCCCTTTGAGGACTTTGTGACGGCAAACGCAAAAACACGCGGGATTTCTCCGGCACTCATCTGGGCGATCATGCGGGAGGAAAGCGGGTTTAATCCGCGGATCGAAAGCTGGGCCAACGCGAGGGGCCTGTTGCAATTGATGGAGGGCACCGGTGAGCGAATGGCCAAAATAGATCACCTGAGTTTTACGGCGGACACGCTCTTTGACGCCTCCTCGAATATTCGGCTGGGCTCGCGTTATCTTCAGGAACTTGGCGAGAGCGTTGAATTGCATCCGGTGCTGATGATAGCAGGGTATAACGGGGGAATGGGCAACGTCGGACGCTGGCTCAAAGAGGCCGATTCACCGGACCTGGATCTGATGATTGAAGACATTCCGTTTGGACAAACACGCAATTATACCAAGAGAGTTCTACTGAGTTTCTGGGTTTACTCTTGGCTCTACGGCGAAGGACAGGTGCCCCGTTTTTCGATGACTCTGCCGGCACAGAAGTGACGGGGATCTTTTGATCAGGCCTTGATGAACGCGTTTATTGTGGTTCAGTTCAGGGTTATGCTAACACTATGGATTGTCGCGTGGGCCAGTTTGCGGGTTGCACCATTGGTTGCATCCGCTATTCTTGGCCGAAGAGCTTTAGGGTGACGTATGTACAAACTCGTAATTGAGGACGACGATGGCAACAAAACTGTTGTCCCGGTCATCCGCGACGAGATTTCCATCGGTAGACAAGACGGTAACACGATTCGGCTAACTGAGCGGAATGTGTCACGAAAGCACGCGCGTCTTGTCCGAGAAGAGGGCGGAGTCTTCATCGAAGAACTCAGCGCGCGCTACGGCGTGCGCAAGAACGGAGAAAAAATCTCCGGCCGTCAAGACTTCGCTGTTGGAGACGTCTACCTCATCGGCGACTACCGATTGACCCTGCTCGCCGAAGGCGCAGAGGCTGAAGCACCCAAGAATGGGGCAGTCGCTGTCGCGTCCGCCATGCCAGCACCTCTCTCAGCTCCCCCTGCTAAATTGCAGAAGCCAGTGAAGCCCGCAAGCTCGGGATTCACCAGCGAACCAACGATGCTGACCCGTCTCGACGGAGACCGCCGCAGCCAAGGAACCGAAATCTTGCCCGCACAGCCGGCCAAGATTGTTGTGGTTTCCTCGAACTTCGCGGGCCAAGAATTCCCGCTCGTGAACAAAGAAATGGTGATCGGACGCGCCGAGGATTGCGACATCATCGTCGATCACCGCTCCGTGTCTCAGAAGCACGCCAAGATCGTTCGTGAGGCCTCGGGCAACTACAAGATCGTGGACCTGAACTCCAAGAATGGCGTCAAGGTCAGTGGCGAAGACTACCGTGCCGTCCACCTGAAACGTGGCGACATCGTGGAACTCGGTCACGTGAAATTCCGATTTGTGGAGCCGGGCGAAAACTACGTCTTCACTCCACAAGCCATCATCGAGGATACCTTCGGTGAACCTGCGGCTCCAAGCGGCGGGGGAAGCAAGAAACTCATGATTGGTGCCGTGGCAGGCGTGGTGGTCTTGTTGGGCGTGGCC
>JBFFMO010000932.1:0-2421 GCA_041554035.1 Allomicrovenator sp.
GAAGAGATCGCCAAAACGCCAATGGAGCCCGCTCCGGAGGTTAAGGAGAAGATTCAAGCCGCACGCGTGGCGAAGTCTGAGCACCTGACCCGAGCCAATCGCGACATCAAAGAAACCGCGAGCACGGTGCGTGACCAGCTTGAGAAACGGGAAATTACGACCCGCGCCATCAAAGAGGTCGCGCGCGAAATCGAGCTCAAGAATTCCGATGCCACCTACACGCCGCCACCGCCTTCTGCACGGTACGTGAGCGGTCATAAACGTCGTGTTGAGGCGTTTTTCGAGGGGAATCGTGGTGACGAGATCGACCAGATTATCGGCACGGCGAGGCAGATTGCGTTGATATCCAAGAGCTCGCTCGACCAGGTGGTCGGACTTTCAAAATCTTTGCGTGTGTTGGCTGAAAAGTCGACAGATGTGGCGACCAGCCTTGAGGAAGAGCTTGCGGGACTGGAAGACGCCGACTTCTCGACACCCTTGCCTGAGAACGAAAAAAGCACTCAACCAGATCTAGAAGAGGACGACGCCCCGTTTTGAGGGTTATTCGGAATCAAATAGCCGCGAGATGATCGATTCGAAATCGTCCTCGTGAAGGTCTCCCAAGCCAGACGCCACTGCCACCGGCGTCCCAGAGGCCGGCGTAGGCGCGCGCCCTGCTCCATTGCGCTGCAGATAGTCGTCGAGATCACGAATATTCAAGCGAAGCTCGGAATCGATGTATTCGGCTGCAAACTCGCTGTCATCCATCAAGCCGACCAACTGCTCGCGTGAGATGTTCAGGAAACGGGCAGAGTCGTCGATCGAGAGCAGCAAAGGAGACGGCCCATCATCGGACGAGTCCGCTTCGACAAATTCACCGGTTTCGTTGGCCTTTCCCACGAGCGGCTCACTCGATTCAGCCAGCTGGGTCCGGCGACGCGCGCAACTCTCGAGTCCAACTTGAGCCATTTCGGCCAAACGCTGGAAGGCCCGCTCGGCCTCCTCATAATTCGTATCCGCAAGGGCGTGCGAGTACGAGAGCGCGGTTCCTGCGTCCGTGATCGCAGACTCAATCGCCTCTTTGAAGCCCGCGAGTACGTGGCTGTTAGAGACATTAATCGTCTGCGTCCGAGTCGTTTTGGTACGGTCGAAAGAATCTGACATTTTGAGTTCCGGGATGCTTGCTGCAGCCAGAATACCAAATCCGAAATCAAAAGTCGCTATAACGCCGACTAATCCCCAGAATCGGACGAGAATACGTCATCGCCGCCGTCTCGATTGATATGCAGCGTTCGCTGTGGGTAAGGAATCACGATTTCCTCGGCGTCAAAAGCGCGCCTGACGTCGATATACATAGACGTATGCAGATCCCAGTAGTTCTCACGCGTGCCCCAAACCGAGAACTGAACACTGAGCGATGACTCTTGGAAGCCATTGAACAAAAAAACCGGTTTCGGCTCATCCAGACAGAGCGGATTTGCGTCGCCCACGGCCATCAGAACTTCACGGACATGCTCGATATCTTCGCGATAAGAAACGCCAAGATGCATGTCGAGCCGGCGAATCGGAAAATGCGTGAGGTTCGTAAAACTGGTCTTAAGCAAGGTCTCGTTGGGCACGCGGACAGCCAAATTATCGTAGGTGCGAATTCTCACCGAAAGCAGGTCAATAGAGATCACCTCGCCCACGATTTGGTCGATCTGAATGAAATCGCCGATCATGAAGGGCCGCTCACCCAGCAGAAAAAGACCGCTGATGATATTCGATGCCGAGGTCTGGGATGCGAATCCAACCGCGACGGTCAAAACACCTGCGGCACCCAGCAGGACCTTCAAATCAAAGCCGAGTCGACCCAGAACCAAAGACCAGGTCATGACCAGGAAAGCATAATAGGAAAGTCGACGAAGCACCGCGGCTTGTCTGGGGCCCGTGGAGTGTTGGGCGACCCTTGCCACGATGAACGCAAGCAGGCGTGACAACAACATGCCCACCACGAGCAAGGCTAAAGACGTGCCCCAGAGCAACATGCGCTTGCTTGAGAAATAGTGAAGAAATTCATTGAGCAGGTCTTGCATGGGCTAACTCAAGAATCGGGAAAGGGCTCTGACGAACACGCTGGTACCTTCCACCCGAGGCCCTGCGACCAATATCGGGCCAACGGCGTCTTTGGGAGGGCCATTGGCGATGCGCATGTTGGGAACATCATCGAGTCCCACCGTGATCACAACGTCCTGGGTCCAAAAATTTTGGGACTCGTCGAGGTAGAGGCTCAGGTTCGGCGTGGGAATGCGCAACCTCTCAAGCGTGATGTTGGTCTTTTGCAGATTACGAACGGTGATTTTGGTCACTGCGCGTGCGGCACGGAACTTCACACGTGAGAGGTGAGTGTAGGCCTTGAGCTTGCTGGCGTAACACAGCTCTCCATCGAGCTTGTCGCCAAAC
>JBFFMO010000933.1:0-2421 GCA_041554035.1 Allomicrovenator sp.
AAAAATGTGTTTAGATTTCGAAAGTTCATAATTTAAGCCTGCGGAAAATATCAGTGTAAAAAGTGATTCTAGAATGTTTTGGCTCATTTCTGAACTTGATAGGAGCCTGAACGGCATTTCAACTGAAGCGACGCCAATACTGCCGCCCTGGCTGTTGTTCCAAGTACCGCGTGATTCAGTGACCACACTCGTCTGGGAGTTCGATGGGCCTTTGCCTGCAATGCAGCCGAGAGAACAGCTTTGCTCACAGATGCAATGTGCAAACCTACGCAAAGTTTCGACTGCGATCCAATAATGACGTGGCGATAGAGCAGGCATTTAGGACAAAAAAAAGACCGCGCCTGAGCGCGGTCTTTTTGATCATCTCTGAAATCGATTAGATTTCGATGACTGCTTCGCCCGATCCGCCGCCGAGTGACGCGCCACAGCTTGCTGTGTTGCCGTCGTTGACGACTGCGTTGGTGTCGGTGCAGATCGAAACTTCGAACTCGTCAGAAGTCGAGCCTGTGCTGCACTGGCTGCCGAATTCAAATACGCGAACTTGCATTTCACCGGCCACGATTGCGACAGGAGTTCCGGTCGTGTCGAGGAATTTCACGCCGATTTCGCCGTCGCAACCAAGTGCAGTGACGGTGGTTTCGTCGAATTCTGGGCAAGTTCCGGTGAACGATGGTGCTGTTCCGTCCAGGTTGAGGCCGGCCGAGAATGTGTTGGCATCGCCACCAGTGATTCCGTCGTACTCAATCGAAGCGTAGCCGAGAACAGTCCCTTCAAGTGTTTCGAGTGCGGCGAACACGATGTCGCTGCCTGGATCGTCGCCGGTGCACGAGTCGCCAGTCGACACGTCGGTGATCAACATAACGTACACGGGATCAGCCGTGTTGTTCGTCGTGTTGTTCGTCGTGTTGTTCGTCGTGTTGTTTGTGGTCGTGTTGTTGTCCGAACCAGGCTCACAGTAGCCCTGTGCTGCGCTGGTGTTGCAGACTTCGCCTTCAGCGCATTCTGCTGAGGTTGCGCACTTGAGGCGGCACACTTCTGCGATACAAACTTCGCTTCCGTCACAATCGGTGTCGGTTACACATGCTGTTTCGTCGCCACATGCGATGAAAAGCGCTGTGCTTGCGAGTCCAATGAAGAGCATTCCGAGAAGTCGTTTTGTGATGTTCATGTCTAATTCCTATCAGGAGTTTATGGAGCAAGTACTTTGGTGCAGACTGGGTACACCAAATCAGAACCAATTACAATAAAAAGGCCGTTCAAAATGGGGGCTTATGTCGGCTCAGGGCCATCGTACATCGTTTCGAAGGGCTGTCATGACGCCGACTAATTTATCGCGAGTCAGCTGCCCTAAGATGCCACCTGCATGAATGGAGAAAAAAAAAAGCCCGCGTATTTACGCGGGCTTTTTGAGAAACCTAAACCTTAGATTTCGATGACTGCTTCGCCCGATCCGCCGCCGAGTGACGCGCCACAGCTTGCTGTGTTGCCATCGTTGACGACTGCGTTGGTGTCGGTGCAGACCGAAATTTCAAATTCGTCAGACGTTGAGCCTGTGCTGCACTGGCTGCCGAATTCAAATACGCGCACTTGCATCTCACCAGCCACGATTGCGACTGGAGTGTTGGTGGTGTCGTAGAAACGAACGCCGATTTCGCCGTCGCAACCAAGTGCAGTGACGGTGGTTTCGTCGAATTCTGGGCAAGTTCCGGTGAACGAAGGTGCTGTGCCGTCAAGATTGAGGCCGGCCGAGAATGTGTTGGCGTCGCCACCAGTGATTCCGTCGTACTCAAGCGAAGCATAACCAAGAACCGTGCCTTCAAGCGTCTCAAGAGCCGCGAACACGATGTCGCTGCCTGGATCGTCGCCGGTGCACGAGTCGCCACTCGACACGTCGGTGATCAACACTACATACACGGGATCAGGCGTGTTGTTGGTGTTGTTGGTGTTGTTTGAGTTGTTGTTGGTGCTGTTGTTGAAATCAGGGTCTTCAACACAAACGTTTTCCGATCCACCACTTGGTCGCGGAACACAGAGATCGCCAACAGGACAATCGGCGACTGTCGCGCAAGTCTGAACACAGATTTCGCTTTCACAAACGAAATCGGTGGGGCAATCGGTGTCAGTCAAGCAGGTCGTTTCTCCGTCGTCGGCACAGGCGACGAACATCGCTGTGCTGGCGAGTCCAACAAAAATCAAGCCAAGCAGTCTATTGAAGTTTTTCATAAGTTCCTCATCCAAGTTTTGGGTCAAATTTGCGGACCCGACGTTACGTCAACAATGCGTCGTCGGCAACAAACCGAGGACGCCCTTAGGATACCATTACTCGCCGTCTACCGCCGATTCCTCGGGATATCAAGCCGGATATGGCGCGAACCCGGGATGAAACACCCGGGTTCTCGCACATCATTCAAATAAATCATC
>JBFFMO010000934.1:0-2419 GCA_041554035.1 Allomicrovenator sp.
CATGGACATCAACGATTATAAAAAGGCGCGAAAACACGCAGCGTGGTTGTGCGAACACGAACCGGATTCGCGTGAGTCCGCTTTCTTGTTGGCGTCGGTAGACCTGAAGTCAGAAAATTTTGATGACGCGTTTCAGGGTTTTCAAAAAGCCCTCGAACTCGCCGAAAATAAATACCCGGAGGCCTGGTATAATATTGGTTTGGTCGAGCGAAAGCGCGGGAACCTTGAGTCTTCCATCACAGCCTATCAAACCGCCATCGCTCAGCGACCGCATTATCTTGCAGGTTGGAATAACTTGGGCCTCGTTCTGGCGGACGCCGGGCGCGAAGAAGAAGCACTTCAGGCGTACCAGACGGCCATCGACGCGAACCCCAAATATCGCTCTGCGTGGCTAAATATTGGACGACTTCATTACGCCAACGATCGATTTGAAGACGCTGCGACATGCTACCAAAAAGTCGTCGATTTGAGCCCCGACGACCGTTCAGCGAATATCAAGTTGGGAATCGCACTTAGAAAAGCCGGCCGCACCCAAGACGCCATCGCAGCCTATCGCCGACTGGTCGAGCGAGATCCCCGGTACGCGATGGCCTGGTATAATTTGGGCGTCGTTTATAATTCGGTCGGGAAAACAGACGAAGCCAAAGGTGCTTTTGAAACCGCACTTAAAAACGATCCCAATCACCTTAATTCGATGAAAAGCCTTGGGGCCGCACTCGCCAAATCTGGCGACTTGAATGGTGCAAAATCTCAGCTCATCAACGCCCTGGAGCACGAACCCGGGGACCTTGACGCCAGATACCGACTTGCCAGCGTCTACGCAAATCTGGGCGATTCGGCATCATGCGAATCGGAACGCGCGCGATTGATTTCACAACAACCTGAACACGAAGCAAAAACTCTAAATTGCAAACCATGAGGATGATGATGAATAAATACCTATTTTTGGCTCTTGCCCTTCTCACCACTGCCTGCGGCGCTGACCCGGTGTCAGAACCTCCCGCATCCGTGAATAATACGGTCGTCGACCCGGCTGCCGACGACGAGAAGCTTTTCCAGGCCGCTCTGGCAGACTACGACGCGCTGAACTATGCCGCTGCTGCCGAAAAATTCAATCAACTGACCCTCGATTACTCGAGCTCTCCGCGGCACGATAACGCCGGGTATCTCTATGGACGTTGTCTGTATGAACAACGGCTTTTCCCCGACAGCATCACGGCATTCGAGGCCATGCTCTTGCTGCATCCCGACTCCAACTTCGTTCAGGCCGCACGATTTTTCCTCGGGCGAGCACGTTTCCGTCTGGGGTCATTTACGGCATCACGTGCGGAATTCGAGGCTGCCATTGCTGCCGACCCCGCGGGAATCTACGTCGATAACGCCGAATATTATGTAGGGCGTTCACACTACGAAGACGGAAATTTTGCCGAGGCTGTGGCGGCTTTACAGAAATTCCGAATCGATTACCCAGACAGCGTCTACGCCGATAACTCGCTCTATTACGAAGGCCGATCCCACTTTGGATTGCGGGATTTTGCGGGAGCACTTGCCGCCTTCGACGACGTGCTCGCGGGCGCCGAATCCATCTACTATGATAACTCGGTGTATTGGGGGGGCAGATCACTGTACGCCCAGAACGACCTTGCCAACGCTCTTACCCGCTTGGAACGCGTCGAGACTGAGTTTGCTGGGTCGGTGTATATCGACAATTCGCTCTACTTCATCACACGAATCCATACCGATTTGGGAGACTGCCCTGCGGCCGCCGCTTCGTTGGCTCATCTGGGCCAGGCATTTCCGCAGAGCACGTATCTGGTGAGCGCCAGCGACTACAAAACAGCCAACGGATGCCCATGATGCGCGTCGCCCTCATTCTGGGGATTTCTTCGCTACTCGTCTTCGCGCCTGAGCCCGCTAGTGCTCAAGACGAGGGGGAAGACACCCGTTCCAGAACCTCGAAGAAGGAAGCCGAAACCGAAGTGGGCGGCTCCTATCGCGCCTCGGTTTTTGGAGGCACCTACGTTCAAGGGGCACGATACGCACCCATGGTCGACCTGGGGCTTCGTGGGGGGGCAGACTTTGGTGTCCACGAGATTCTCGCGAGATTTGATTACGTTTATGACCCGTTTTCGACAAAATCGTTCAATTTCGCGGATGAGAATCAAACAACGGACAGCGTTGCGGTGACCGACCGCCTCGCCCAGTCGATGCACGAGATCGAGGGCAAGTTGGGCTGGGATGCGCGCTGGTCGAAGATGTCGCGCACCAAAGTCTGGCTCGGCGGCGCCATCAGGCTGCCTGAATTCGACTCCGACAGGCGGTACTCCGCCGACCTCGACCTCAACCATCGCTATGGCAAGCGAAGGAAGTGGTTTGTTGAAGGCGACTTGGAGCTATTTGTTCGGAAATATCCGAACTA
>JBFFMO010000935.1:0-2419 GCA_041554035.1 Allomicrovenator sp.
GAAGAGCCCAACTCCGCCGCCAGCCAAGGCCAGCAGAAGCACGACAAATACCACGATCAACATCGTGTTATTCTTCTTGGTTGCGCCCAGTTCCTGCGTATTCGAGCCCTGATGCGCTTGCTGCACGGCATCAAGCGAGCCGATGTCGGCCGTCATCGCCATCGGCTGAACGACTGGACCCACATTCGCCATCGGCGGTGGCGTCGAAATCGTCGGCATCGATCGCAACTCCGGCACCGGAGTCGAGTTGAGTTCCATCGGGGTGACGCGCGCTTGTGACGAAGCAAGCCCGACTCCGCTCGTGTGTCGAACGGTCGGCAGGCCCTGAAGTTCGCGGATATAGCTCGACACTTCTCGATCGCCGACAAAGTCAGCCGTCGTTCGCAGGTAATTCTGCAGGTCGATCATCATCGAATGCGCATCGGGGTAACGCTCGTCGGGATTCTTGGCCAAGGCGCCATTGATCACTGCCACCAGCGCGTCAGGCAATTCTGGGCGCACCAGACGCGGATCACGCGGTTCACTCGAAAGGATATTTGAAATCGCGGCGAGATCGTCACCAAAGGGTTTCTCAAGCGTGAGCATCTCGTACAAAACAACGCCCGTGG
Organism: Allomicrovenator sp.; assembly: GCA_041554035.1. GTDB lineage: Bacteria > Myxococcota_A > Bradymonadia > Bradymonadales > Bradymonadaceae > JBFFMO01. Next base: position 609 of record JBFFMO010000935.1, read on the forward strand.
CAAAGATATCGACGCGTCGGTCGAGTTCTTTGTTTTGGATCTGTTCGGGTGCCATGTACGCGAATTTACCTTTGACGGCGCCTGTTTGAGTCTTGGACTGATTCTGTTTCGCCTTGGCGACACCAAAATCGACCAATTTCACGATGCCGTCATTGGAAACAATGACGTTGTGGGGCGTCACATCACGGTGAACCAGCAAAAAGGGCTGTCCGTCACGCGAGGTGAAGTCGTGAGCGTAATCGAGCGCTTCAAGGGTATCGATGATGAGCTTCACCACGACACCAATCGGAATCATCTGCCCTTTTGCCCGAGCCAATTCCAGAATATCCGCAACGTCGATGCCTGCCACGTATTCCATCGCGATGAAATACTGGCCTTCCAGCTCGCCCAGCTCGTAAATCTGAGCAATTTTGGGATGGGTCAGTTGCGCAACAAGACGTGCCTCGTCCAAGAACATGGTCGTGAACTGCGAGTCTTCAGCAAGATGAGGAAGAATGCGTTTGATCACGAGTTCTTTGGCGAAACCGCCCGGCCCGACCTGCTCGGCCAGCCAGATTTCAGCCATCCCACCGGTCGCAATATGTCGGACCAATGAGAATTTGCCCAATGTTTGGGTCGCTTCCATGCGTTGCTTCTAACCTAAAAAGTGAAAACACATCCAACGTTCACGCTAGTGCAGCCCTACCGCTTACGCAAGAACCTTGCACTTGTGTTGAATTCCGAACGCATGGGTTATCGTGCCGCCATCTCGGTGCAACGCCTTCGAAGCACGGTGTTGTTCCCGAACCGAAATTATTCTCTTTGCCGAAGTTAGATATGGGTTTGTACGACTGCCTATTGGTCGGACATCGTGGCACCGGAAAATCAACGACCGGCGCAAAGCTCGCCGCACTTGGCTGGGCCGTCGTCGATCTAGACCAGGAAATCGAAGCGATTGCCGGGCAATCGTGCAGCGACCTTGTCGCCTCAAACCCGACAAAATTTCGAGAAATCGAGACTCAGACTCTCCAAACCTTGGTGAGCGATTCATTCGAGACTCCCCGCATCATCGTTTGCGGTGCTGGTGCGATGCAGTTGCCCGAGGAGGCGCTCGTCGTGTGGTTGCGACGTCAAGGCTGGACAGAAGCGGCCCGCAACGAACGAACACCCTTGCGACCCGAAATGCCATTCGAAGAAGAGGTCGATTGGATGGCCCAAACCCGAGAACCCATCTGGAGGGCCCGGGCGGATTTCGTTTTTGATATCCCACTCGGCCGAACCCCGGACCGGGTTGCGCGGGAAATCTCGGACGTCTTGAAGTGGGCCAAATCCGGGGGCGAAGTGCCCCACAAGACTTGGCTCATCGCCAACGCTCCCGTCGCGCGGCTGCGCTTCTTAATCCGTGCTCTATCCTTAAGAGGCGTCGAGACACGCTCCGACCTCTTAACACCCTACCCCGATGATGTGCCGCTGCTGGCAAGCCTTCGAACCCCTGACCCTGCGTGGCTTTCGGCCCATTCAAATGCGGAAGTCTTCGACGTCGACATCGCGTATTTGCCCGCCGTGATCGAAAGTGGTGTTTTAGATGCGTTGACGCCACGGCCTTTGATTCTGTCGACGCACCCGCCCAAAATCACTCAAGGCGTTGAGGCGAATTTGGCCCACGCAAAAGCCGCATTTTGCCAAAAATATCCGACCTGGCTGCAGATCCAAACCAAGTGCGCCGGTCCCGGTACGCTTGAGGCGTTTCAGAGTATCAACGATGTCGACACGATTTTGCCGACTTCAGCTGACCTGAATTGGCTGCGCACCCTGAAGGCGTTCACGAACTC
>JBFFMO010000936.1:0-2417 GCA_041554035.1 Allomicrovenator sp.
ATCATCAGCTTTTGCTCGCCAACGCCTTTGCTCAAGCCGAAGCGCTGGCTTTTGGCAAAACTTCAGACGAAGTTCGCGCCGAAGGCGTCGAGGAATGGTTGGTTCCCCACAAGACTTTTATGGGAAACCGGCCATCCACCACCATTCTGGTCGACCGGCTGACTCCTGCCGCTTTGGGCAAGCTTGTCGCGCTCTACGAACACTGCGTTTTTGCGCAGTCGGTGATCTGGCAGCTCGACGCGTTTGACCAATGGGGCGTTGAGCTCGGTAAGGCGCTGGCCGTCAGGATCGTCGGAGAATTCGAAACCGGCACGGGCGAAGGCTTGAATCACGACAGTTCGACGAACGCTTTGATTCGACGTTGCCTTTAGTCGGGTGGCGGGTGGCGGGTGGCGGGAGCACCCGGCAAGTCGCATGGGGCAAGTCGCACGGGGCGAAGGCCTCCGTACCGGTTACGGCGCGCCGGTTGCATCTCAAGGGCATGGCCCCAGGTACCGGGCCCGATTGGCATGGATTTCCATCTTGGGCGCGAGTCGGTTAGAGTCCGCGCCAGATTTTTGATTTAGGAAGTATTTATGAAGTTGTTGTCCCGTTCGTTTTTGGTCGTGTGTTGTCTCGCGACGTTTGCTTGCTCTGACGATGCCGAAAAAAAAGGCACCAATAATGTGTCTCAGACCAATAATCAGACCACGGTGCCCAATAACCAGACGACGGGCACGAACAACGTCGTCGGGACCAATAACCAGACCACTGCGACAAATAATCAGACGACCGCCGCCAATAACCAGACCGATAACAACGTGGTTTCGACGGCCGCAGAAGTCGATCCCAATTGCGTAGACGGCACGTATTCCGAGGCCCTGCCTACGCCTGGTGCAGACATCAGCTCCGAGCTCGCTTCGTATTCCGAAGGCAATCTGGTGTCGTTTTACGATGCGGTGCTCAAAAAGCGATTTCCTGTCGGGGCGTGGTTGGTCACGCAGGGACTGACCAACGAGCAATTTGATTGCGTCGACGCGTTTTCTTCGAACACGGCAACGGCGGCTGGCGCCATCGGCTCGCTGTCGACCGTCGTCCACGAATGCGGCCATATCTACAATTTCACGCTCTCCAACGACTCGTATGGCGTGACTCCGGCTCTACAGCTTTCATGTTCAGGCGGCGACACGACGGACCGTGGTGGGGAAACCTTCGCCCGCAGCCGCCTCAAGACCGACGCGTTTTACGCGTTGCGACCCGATTGCGACGATGTCGGAGCCGACCCTAATAATTGTGACTTCTACGCCAGCGTTTACCTGGACGGAAACCCAGACGACGCCACCTTTGATGGCGGGGACCAAGGTTTCAATTCGGTCCTCGAGGAAACCCTTCAATACGTAAATTCGCTGGCCACCGAGTACGCATTTCAGGACTTCATTGGCGGCTCCACCAGCGCCCTTGACGGCATCCTCACCTTCCTTTGGTACGTCGAGCGATACCTCGCCATGGCACGTACCGAATTCCCCGACGCTTATGCAAAGCTCAGCGGCGACCCGTGCTGGAGAAACGCCATCCTGACCGTCTGGGGACGCGCATGGATCATGCTCGAAGCCGGCGAAGGCAATCAGAGCCTTGGCATTGATGACGCGCAGCTCTTCGAGTTGGTACGGAATCCCGTGCTTCTGGGGGAAATCCAGCGTCTGAGAGACCTCGAAGGCTGCTGAGTTCGTTCCCCACGCTCCTGCATGTTGCGATTCGGTGACCCGGCTTCAGCGGCTGGCTATTTGACTTGACGCGAGAAATGTTGGGAACCGTTTTCGGCCTATTTGCGATTTCTGTGATTCTGCGCTTGGTTCGCAGGCCCCATCGATCCTTATGCAACAGCCTCATCCTGCCTGGCATTGCGATTCGTCAGGCTCAGGGGTGCAAGGGTTTCGGCGTTGCTCTATCGTGGCGGCGCCCCCAGCCGGAGACCCCATGAAAATCGCCATTATCCTTTCCGTCCTTGTCTGGACTGTGCTTGCTGGTTGCAGCGATGACACGGCAACCACCGCACCCACCAATAATTGCACCGGTGCAAATTGCGTCCTGCCTTGCCAGGACACCTCAGAATGCCCGGCCGAGACATTTTGCGATGATGAGGGGATTTGTCAGGACCAAGTCTGTGAACCGCTGAGCAAGGGTTGCCAGGGGAATTTCATCGTGACCTGCAACGAAAGTGGCAGTGCCCTTGCTGACCCCACAGCCTGCGAAAACGGCACCTGCATCGCGGGCGGATGTGGCTGTGCGGTGGACACCGATTGCGCAGAGGGTGAGCGTTGCGACACGGTCGAGATTTGCGAAGGTGAAGACTGCCAAACTCGCTCCGTCTGCCGAGTCGCTTGCGAGGGCAGCGTTTGCGGATTCGCCGGCGAATTATGCTGCACCGGCGAGTCGCC
>JBFFMO010000937.1:0-2412 GCA_041554035.1 Allomicrovenator sp.
CGCAATCATGACGGCATCGTAAGCATGGCTCACGAAATTTTTTCCGTCAGGGCTTTCGCCGTACTTGATCTGGTACTTGATCGCAAAATTTAGATACGGCGAGTAGTCGGCTGAGCCGCCATTCTGCGGCGATACACCGAAGATTCGCCCTTCGAGGTCGACGGGTGGCAAATTGCTTGGGTCAGGGTCGCCGATGCCATCAGGGGCGATATAAAGGATGTCGCCCCCTGGATGCAGGGTGTCAATGACTGCGGGCATCGACCAGCCTTCCGAATAGCCGAGCAGAACCACAATGTCCGGCCTTGCCAGAGTGGGGCTTTCGAGAGCCAGCCAATCCTCCCAAGCTTCCGGGTAGGTCTGTGGGATGAAACGGGGGCTCGTCACAAAGCTTGAGGGAAGTCCGGCCGTGAGCGCGTCTTGGATACCGCTGCTGTAGGCCTCTCCATCGATGCCCAGAACCCAAATGGTGACTTCGTCGAAGTTGCTCTGAAGGCGTTCTTCAACGGTGTATTTCACATACTCAACGAGTGCGGCCGCTTGCGCGTCATCGCTGGGACAGGTGCGCCAAACAAGGTTTTCGTCGGTCAACGAAGCAATGCTGCTGGTGGTGGCTGAAGGAGAGATCAAAGCAACTTTTGCCGGAATGGTGACATCGTTGGCAATATTGATGGTTTGGCCCGAAGAATCCGAGCCGATGATGACCTGAACGCCAGCCTTGTCGACGAGATGTCTGGCTGCCGCGACGGCGCCCTCGCTTGTGCTCAGGGAGTCGCAAATGATCAGACCCACTTTCCGACCACCAATGCCGCCAATCTTGTTGACGTCATCTTGGGCCAACATGACCGCGTTTACGACGAGTTGGCCGAATCCTTCTTCTCCTCCGGATCGTGGCATGACCACTCCGAAATTGAAGGAATTCGACGCGTCGATCTCACCGACAGCCTCCAGACAAGTTCCGCCTAGAAGCTCTGTCGCATTTGGCGTGCGGCAGACTCCCGAATCGCAGGTGTTCCCTGCCCCGTATTTAGCCGAACAATCCGCATCTGCTTCACATTCGCTCAGGTTGACCATGAGCGAACAGGCAGACACAAGTCCCCCGAGAAATACCAAAGTGCCGGCGGCTAGCCAGGCTTTACTCAAGCGCATACACAACCCTTGTCTTTCGCTACTTCTACCGCAATTCGGATCGGTACACCAACAACGCGTTAAAGCACATCGCGCCTGATAGACGAGCCATTGAACAACCCATCGTCATGGCTCCCATGATGGGCCACTCATCAGCTACGGGGCAGTGAGCGCCCACTGCAGCTCGTCTCTGAGCGTGTCGATTTCGCGGTTGAGCTGTTGCTGATCTGCGGCCCCGAGCACGACACCATGAAGCGCGACGAAGGTGAGGTCGATTTCCCAATAGGGTTCATTCCCGGTTGAGCGACGGAATTGAACGTCAAGCTCAAGGGGCTCCTGATGGATGGTCGAGCGACCCATGGCGTACATGAAGAGGTAAATGATCAGCGGCACGACCAAGACAAAAAGCGGGACGAGTGCGAGGAGGAACATCACGCTTCCTCGCTCGAAGCGCAGTCGTTCTGGGCTTTCATCAACTTTTCGGTAACCGAAGCCTTGAAAAAGACGCGCCACCTGGTCTTTGAGCGCCTGAGGCTGATGCGCTCCGTAAACGCGAATCTGCCGCATGAACATGGTGCGCGATGCGTCACAAAAAGCCTCGTCGTTACTTTCGATGCGGACGGGCAACATGTCACGATCGTCATGGACGACGAGAGCTGTCACGGGGTTTACCGACCCACTGGAGCCGTCGGGGCCGTATCTTTCAGCGATATGGGAGCGCAAATTGGGCGGCAACGCGGTCGCACCGCGTGAGGGTGGTTGGCGTTTTGGAGCCGGTGCTGGTTTTGAGTCGCCGGTGACCGATCCGTCAAATCCATTGGCGTCGCGGGTTTCTGCTTGCACAGGTTCCTCGCGCCAGACGGGCTTGGGCGCTGGTTTGGACCGGTCGATGCCGGGAACAAAATACTCAAGGTCGCCCTGCTCACCAATCTCGAGTTCAAGGACGCTCGAATAAACGGCTTGCTCCAAATAGGCGTTCGCGACCTCGATCGGAATGCCCAGAGTGTAGGCGAGCATCGACGGCCGAACACGATCGACCTCGTCTTCGTACGCCATGCGCAGGATATGCCATTCAAATTCTTCGTATGTCATGAGCACTCGCGATAAGCCCTCGGCTTAAACCGCCTCCTCTGGCAATCTATTCGCGCGCGGTGATTCAATCAAATACTCACGCTTCTTCGGCATGATCCGCCAGTTGCTGGCGGTGCTGACGGAAGAGTCGCTGGTCGAGTTCCTCGATCAACGGCAGCGTTGTGCTTCGTGACAGAGCCGAAATCGAAAGGGCCG
>JBFFMO010000938.1:0-2410 GCA_041554035.1 Allomicrovenator sp.
ACCGTCGCGCTGCTGTACAAAGAAAAAAGCAGGCCCGCGAATATCGGGATCGCAAGAATCGACGCTGCCAGGCCCACGATCAAGAGCAGAAAGAAGATGTCCAGCCGATGCCCCTCGGTTTTCGACCAGCTCTGATAGAGCGAATCGAGAACTTTGGCGTCTTCTTTAAAAATTGTAATTTGCGTCAAATAGAGCCCTGTCATCGCAAATATACCGGGGATCAAACAAAACATGCTGCCAATACTCACGATCACATTGACCAAAAAAGTCGCGATCGAAATAGTCACCGTCAACCCTAAAAGGCGCTCCATCGGCAACTCGATCTCAGTCCCATTCTGAATATTATCAAAGGCTTGGTACAAGACGACCGCGCTAAAGCCCGTAAAAAGAGCCTGAGGGATCATCAACGCAAATTGCAGAACCCTTGGGTCCCCGCCGCGTGCAGCAACTTCAAGACCGCCCCAAAATACCGGGATCATAAACACGGCAAAAAACAACGTCTCCATCCAGACCTGACCGGTCAAAGACAGAGCTTTTCCGAACGCAGAAAACAATTTCACAGGCACTCCATTTGATTTCGTGGAGCCTAACCAGCCTGCTGCTATCTCGCAACGCAAAGGAATTTTGACGTCGCAAACCCATGATTAAATCAGGGATTTTGGACTTCGTGAGATCAACTAATCGTCTAAGACCGTTCTGGCCGCGGCTTCCCGCAACCGGTCCTTTTTGCTGGGTCGTTTGCCCTTGATGGCCGCCCCGCCCTTCTGCCTGCGCGGTGCAGCTCCGCTGAGCTCGAAGCCCTCGACCTCTTCACGCTCCAATTCAATACCAGCGCGTTTTTCGATCAAAGCAAAATGGTCGGCCGTGTCGTGGTCGATGAACGAAATCGCGACGCCAACCTGCCCCGCCCGACCCGTGCGACCGATGCGATGCACATAATCGTTGGGTGAACGCGGCAAGTCGAAATTAACGACACAGGACAGCTTGTCGATGTCGATGCCCCGAGCCGCCACGTCGGTGGCCACAAGGATCTTGTAGGTTTGGCGTTTAAAGCCGTTCAGAGCCTCGATGCGCTCATCTTGCTCCAAATCCCCATGGAAGTCCGCGGCCGAAAACCCGGCCTGTACGAGCTTATGGGCGAGGTTTCGAGCCTTCACCTTGGTGGCCACAAAAACCAGGACTTGGTTCCAGTCTTCTTTGCCCAAAAGATGCTGCAAAAGCCCACGACGTTTATCCGCATCGACTTCAAAAACTCGTTGGGCAATTTTATCGACGGTAGGCTCTTCGCCCTCGACCGAGACCCGCACGGGGTCTTTCAAAAACCGCGCGCTCAGTGCCTGAACTTTGACCGGAAAAGTCGCAGAAAAAAGCAGGTTTTGGCGTTTCTCAGGAAGCACTGCCAGCAACGAGTCGAGCTCCTCGGCAAAGCCCAAATCCAGTAATTTGTCGGCTTCATCCAACACCAAAGTCTGCAGCTCACCGAACTGAATTTGGCCACGTTCGAAGAGGTCAATCAGACGCCCAGGCGTTGCGACAACGACCTCGACCCCACGGCGCAGAGCGGCGATTTGGCTCTCCAGATCTTCGCCACCAATCACCGAAACAACCCCGATTTTCAACGGCGAGAACTTGGCGTAGGTCTTAAATGCTGCAGCGACCTGTAAAGCAAGCTCGCGCGTAGGCGCAATCGCCAAAACTCGCACCGACGCCGCATTGACCTTGGGCTGACTTTCGTTGAGCCGCTGAATGATCGGCAGCGCAAAAGCAGCGGTTTTTCCAGTCCCCGTTTGCGCGACTCCAATCACGTCCACGCCTTCGAGAATCCGAGGGATCGCCAGCGTCTGAATCGGCGTCGGCTCCAGATAGGATGCGGCCGCCAGAGCTTTTGAAAGGTAGTCAGGAAGATGCAATGATTCGAACGACACATGAGCCTCGAGTGCTGGGTGCCACAGGTTTGGCAACACGCCGCCTTATACACGAATCTCAAGCCGATGGGGCGTGTTGAACGAATATTGGTGCTAGGGTAATTCACGTCATGGATTCATCCGGGGGCCCCCATGGAAATGGTCTGGGATATCGCGCCGACCTTCGAGTTATCTGGGATTTCTGTGCGCTATTACAGCGTGTTTTTCGCGCTCGCCTTCATCCTGAGCTACCCGATCCTGCGGTGGCAGATTCTGCGAGGAGGCGGCAAAGAACGCGTCGCTGACCAGATGCTTCTAGGCGGGATTTTTGCCGCCATCATCGGTGGGCGTTTGGTCCATATGCTCTTCTATCAATTCCGTGACGTCTGGGCCGACCCAAGCATTCTTTTCAGCTACCAAGGCATGGGCCTGGCCAGCCATGGAAGCGCGTTGGGGTTGGTGCTGTGGACCGCATTCGTGGCGCGCCTGCACCATGCACCTGTGCT
>JBFFMO010000939.1:0-2410 GCA_041554035.1 Allomicrovenator sp.
CGTGGGCGGCCGACCTTTTGCCTCAAAAATCCGCCCCACCGCCTTCGCGTCCAGAGCGTTGGCGCCAAGCCCATAAACAGTCTCGGTAGGAAACGCCACCACCTGCCCCTCACGGAGCGCCTCAGCAGCGGGCATCAAGTCTTCAGATGAGGGGTCATGCGCGTCCACGACGATGCGTTTCATTCGGCGTCTCCAAGCAGATTCGCCTGAGGCTGAACCGCCCAACCTTTTTCATGCGCTTCTGCGACCAGGTCCGCCGCTGATCCCGTATCGATGACCATCGCCAGACCCGTAGCGGCTCGAAGCATATGCAAATCGGTTTCTGAGTCCCCAAAAGCAAAGGTAGGCGGCATGCCAATATCGCGAATGATCGCTTCGGCTTTACCCTCCATGAACATCGCCGGAGCGATCAAATCCGCAGACAGGCGCCGGTCCTGCGTTTGAACCCTGTTGCCGATCACGCGCTCAGGATTGATCCCAAACCGCGGCGCAAATTGAGCGACCGTCCAATAATTGGAGGCCGAACAAATCCAAACCTCAACCTCCTCGGCTTGGAGGCGTTCGACCAGTTCACGCATCGGCTCCAACATGCGAATGCCGCGTGTGAACGAAATCACCTCGCCCCGGCCGGTATGCACAGATTCCTTCTGAATCTCACGCGATAGCTCGCGGCGAATCGCCTGTTCACTCATGGCCGACATTTCGAGTTCAGTAAGGCCCACGTGAAGAGTAACGGCCCATGAATAACACGAACGCTTGCCGTCCCGTTCCAGCTTACGCGAGTACAGCGCGCTCATTTCCGCGCGATATTTCGCAAAAACAGGGCTTTCAGCGCGCTCCGCCGAGTCCATCGACATCGCCCTGAGTGCGAGCTCACGGATCTCGTCACGCCCATCGTCCTCGTCGATCAATTCCCAAAATGCATCGAGGTCATAGCGATAGAGCACTTCGTCGATCAAATAGTAGGAAAAGAGCTCGCCTACATCGTTGAAAATCAACGTGTTATCAAAATCAAAGACCGCAACCCTACGCCCCTGCGACTGGGTGCGTTTTAGGGCCGAATCGATGAGGGCGGACACGGCTGGTGAAAAGGTCGTCATTCTCAATCTCCAAACTGGCGACGGTGTTTTTCGTCTTTCTCAAGCACCCAGGCAAACACGTTCAACGCGTACTCTCCGGCGAACAAAGTGAGCTCGCCTCCAACCGTAGGGCCGTTGGTTCGACCTTCCCACGAAATCGGAAACGCTTCGTCAATATAGCGCGTCGAACCTTCATAAGTGGTGGATTGCCAGCCACCAAATACACGAAAAGCCACCCACGGTGCATGATAATACACGAAGGACAGATCTGCGCGTAACGTGCGAGCGGCCTGAAGTTCGACACCACCGCTCGCCCACAACTCGATCTGCCCCTTCCTCATTTTCTTGAGGGGAGGGTACCCAAAACCCAGGCCTTCCTTGGTCGACCACAGTCGGAGCAAGGGCACATCAAGATTCAACGTCCGCCGCGTCTGCCGAGCATGGGTCGCATCCTTAGCTCCCCGATCGTCGACGATTTCTTCGTTATGAATGAACTCTTCAGTCGGCAGCAAAAGACGAACAAAACGCACATCAAAGACCACTCCCGCCCAGAACACATCGGCCGATGCGCTCACGTCGGCCGAAACACCACGCTCGATCGGATGGTCGCTTCCCCATTGATGGCGATAGCCCGTCACGCAGCCACTCTGGGCGAGCGAGACGAGAATCAGCATGAATTGTGTTGATCGTGACATCAGCGGTGCATTTCACTTTGTGGTTGGTGTGTCAACTTACCCTCCTCCTACCGCGCGATTTGGCCCATGCCCCATGGTGAAGCCTGTTCAAACCCACGAATAGGCTATTCAATACATTGAAAAACGCCGTTCAAACCATCAAAAGAACACTGATACGCCAAAAGCGAAACAAATAAACACAATAAAAACAGAAGGATACGGAGAAACAGTCCACACCTGTTCAAAAAGCACTTGCGCCCTGTTCAAATGATGTTCATACTGCAGCTGTGATTAAGAACCTCTTTGGAGTATTCCGATGAATGAACAAGAATTGATTGAAGGACTTCGCGCTAAAGACCCGGCAGCAATCGAGTACCTTTACGGCGAATACAAAGGTCGAGTGCGCTCGGTCGTGCGGCGTTTTATTCGTGACGAAGGCGACGCCGAGGAAGTAGTACAAGACACCTTCTGGACGGTGTATCGTAAGATTGAACTGTTCAGAGAAGACTCGGCACTCTGGAGTTGGATGTACCGCATCGCCGTCAACGCCTCAAAAATGCGACTTCGGAAGTACAAACGAAAGCCCATTCCGGTCGACGAAGAGGTCATGAACGTGATTCGCGCCGAAGAGAGCATGGGCTTTTTGGACACTCGCCC
>JBFFMO010000940.1:0-2409 GCA_041554035.1 Allomicrovenator sp.
GGCATCTCAATTTGTTCAAAGTCCCGAGCAGGCGTGAGCTCCGCGGGCAGGCGATAAAGTTCAGCCAGCGCCGGATTCACAAAAGTCGTGCGAGACGTGAACATGTCGCGCATGTCCGCGCGTGCATCAAATACCAGATACTCCATGAAGCGCAGCGTTTCTTCGCGCATGTCGCTGGCGAGCCCTGGACCGAATTCCGGGTAAACAAATTGGTCTTTCACGACGTCGTTGATTCCGGCAATTTCCAGATACTCTCCCCAAAACTCGTTCATGGTTTCGCGGGCACGCTGCGAAGCCAGCATGCGTTCGGCTTCAGCGCGAATCTGGGCTGGAGTCGATAATTTGCCGGACTCGGCCAGTCCAATCGTGTAGTCGCTCGGAGCCGTTCCCCAGATCAAATAGGAGAGCTTGGAAGCGACCTCGTATCCGGTCAGCTTTCGAAGACCAGGACGATCCGGATCGGGTTCTCCAAGTTCTGTTCGATAGACAAAATTAGGCGATTGAAGCAATCCCGCGAGCGCGAATTTGAGGCCTTCGTCAAAGGAATCGAGGGTGGTGGCGGCTGTGAGTGCGGGCTGCGCATAGGCGTTGACTTCGACTTCGGTCATCGGGCGACGCCACAGCTTTGACCCGACCGAGGCCACAAATTCCCGCATGCACGTGAGTTCTAGCGGATTATCGCTGCCACAATTCACCAAAGCTGTGCGTTTGGTCGGACTTGAAATCACATGTTCGGCGATCTCGAACGCGGCGACTTCGTATTTATCAACGCCGCTTTGGGAGACCGAGATGCTCGACATCGCGATCGACATCCAGCCGTTGGTGGACGCGTCTTGCGGCAACGAAGCAGGCACCATGTAGCCAGCACCCAACACGTCTTGGACGGTGTTGCGGTATTCCGACGAGGTCAGTCGCCGCAACGTTGGAGTGGCGTGCTGAAAGACCACCGGAGCATCGGGGTCGGTCTGAGTTGGAATCGTGGTTCCAGGCTTTGGTGTGGTGATGTCATCGGTGAAGACATCCATTTCACCCTGACAACCGGCCGTGGCCAGCAGCAGAGGTAAGATCCACTTTGTTGTCGCCGTTACGCGCATTGCTAACCCATGGTTTGCTACTTGTCTGAACGCCCGATTCTAGCGGGCCAAACGACTTCCTACAAGGTTTCCGAGGGTTTCATCGTCGTCACCACGAACTTCGAGGTCGGCGTATGGCTCTTGTCGGCGTACGAGTCCACGGGGACAAGGACGTTGGCTTCCGGGAAATAGGTCGCGATGCAACGGCGTGGAATCTCGTAGGGCACGATCGAAAAACGAGGTGCCTCACGGGTGACCCCGTTAAAAACGCTCTTCAAATCCACCAAAGCTCCAGCCTTCAGCCCGAATTCTACCATGTCATCGGCATTCATCAGCACCACGCGTCGGCCCTGATAAACCCCGCGATAACGATCATCGAGGCCGTAAATCGTGGTGTTGTACTGATCGTGGGAACGGATGGTCATCATGATGAATTCGTCGGCCTTGAGCTCGTGTTTTGGAGCCGCATGAACGGTGAAATGCGCCTTGCCGTCCGGAGTTGGGAACTCGCCGATGCGTGGCCCGTTTGGCAGCGCAAAACCCAGGGGCTGCCGCACGCGTTTGTTGAAATCGTCAAAGCCTGGGATGCAGGCCTCGATGGCGTCTCGCACAAGGTCGTATTTGGCGCCGAACGACTCCCACGGAATCTTGGAATCAGGAAAGGTCGCCTGAGCCACCTGACATACGATGGCGGGCTCACTCATCAATTTTTTGGAGGCGGGCTTATTGCCTCCGCGGGAGGCGTGCACCATGCCCATCGAGTCTTCGACCGTCACAAATTGCGGGCCGTCTTGGATATCGATTTCGGTTCGGCCAAGGCAAGGCAGGATCAACGCATCTTTACCGGTGACCAGATGTGAACGATTCAATTTGGTCGACACCTGAACCGTGAGCGCACATTTTTGCAGCGCCTTAGCCGTAAAGTCTGTGTCTGGCGTGGCGGACAAGAAGTTCCCGCCCATCGCAAAAAACACATCGACTTCTCCACGCATCATCGCTTGCATGGCCGCGACCGTGTCATGGCCGTGTTCGCGTGGCATGGGGACGCCAAAACGTGCCTCCATGGCATCCAGGAATGCCGAGTTGGGTTTTTCGTGAATGCCCATGGTTCGGTCGCCCTGCACATTGGAATGACCACGCACCGGACAAGCGCCAGCGCCGGGTTTGCCAATCGCACCACGCATCAAAAGCAGGTTGGCGACTTCTTGAATATTGGCGACGCCATTCTTGTGTTGAGTCAGGCCCATCGCCCAGCAAACGATGATGTTGTCGTTGGCTGCGAGAAGGTCCGCGACTTCGTGAATCATTGCCTGTCCAACCCCGCTTAGTTCGATAA
>JBFFMO010000941.1:0-2408 GCA_041554035.1 Allomicrovenator sp.
GAGAAAACGGCCCAGAAGGCGACTACTTCATTTCGTATAAATGCCTTGAAAATTGCGAGATGCCCGAGATTTCGCTTCAAGAGATGATCGACGAGATCCGCGCCGAAGTGGGTGACGAAGGCGTCAATCAGATGCTTGCCACTTCGATCCCAGCCCTCATCGAGGACCCACAAATCGCAGGTCTGGTTCAACAGCAAGCTCAAGCCGCGCTGGAAAATGGACTCCCCGAAGCCTTCCCTGTGCTTCCGATGAGTGTTGTGAGCCTGGCTCAAGGCCTTCTCGAGTTCTCGACGCCCTCGGGTGAGGCTCCTGGAGCCATGAAATTCGATGTGCAGGCCCTTAAAGAGAAAAACTGTGCCCCCGACCGCCCAGGTCTGAAGCCTGTGAACGCAGCGCTCCCCGACCTTTTGACGGGTGGGTGGGCTGACTTGAGCTACGGCGATTGCGCTCTCCAAAACGCTCAAGATTTTGCGGACGTCCTCAATAATCTGGCGCTTGAAAACGGCTCGACCGTCGTCAACGGGGACCAAACTTACTCAACGATCGGTGAGGTTATCGACGCCCTTTATGCGTCCGGCCACACGATTGAAGTCAGCAATACACGCTACTTCGCGAACTTCCTGGGCCTCTGGTACAAGGGCCGTGCAGTGCGCGCTGCGGCTTGGCTCGACTCGGGCATCGACATCGGAAACGGCGAGACCTTTGCGCTTCCCTCACCCCATACGCACCATAATTTCCACGTGCGTGGGCCGCTGATCAACGTCGACATCATGTATTATATGGGTGTTTCGAACGGCACGAGTTTCCGAGCTGTCTCGGATATTCGCCCCCTCTGGTCTGGCGGTCGCGATTTGGTGAACTACGACTCGGCTGCTGGCGACGCACAAAAAATCAAAGAGATCTTCGAACTCGCAGGCCAATTGCGCAAACGCTGGGAAGCCGAAGGTCGCGGGCTCCCAGCCAGCGGTTACGGAATCCTTGGCGTCTGCAACGACTCCACTGCGGTTCTTGAACTCGGCATCGAAGAGCAGGTCACCATCTATCCCTTGGTCCGACAGGAGCCAGCTGCCGAAGACACAAGCCGTCTGGCAAATTTGCTCCGTGGCCTTCCCAACGACCTTGACGATGCCGACCCAGCCGATGCTGCTGAGCGCATCCGCAGCACACTTCCATTTGATTCGTTGCTAGACATGCCCTTTCCTCAACTTCGCGAAAACGTTTCGCGCCTTCCATAAATCGTGGAGCAGTTTTGTCCACTTCGCATGATACCGAAGCCTTTCGAGACGTCCCCCGCACCGGGGTCATTTATGTCATGAGCGAGGCCGCCAAGGCCGGATACCGTCCCGACTCCAAAGAGTGGACGAATTTCGGTCAAGGGCAGCCCGAGGCAGGCGTACTTGAGGGCGCACCCACGCGTGTAAGCCAAGTTTCCGTGGATCTCGATGACCATGAGTACTCGCCTGTGGCCGGGCTCTTGGAACTCAGAGAAGCCGTCGCCGCGTATTATAACCGAACGTTTCGAGTCGGAATGGCGTCGCAGTACACTGCCGAGAACGTGAGTATCTCGGGCGGCGGCCGGGCCGGATTGACGCGCGTGGCTGCGTCACTTGGCCCCATTCACCTTGGGCATTTCCTTCCCGATTATACGGCATACGAAGAGCTCTTGGACGTTTTCAAACTTTTCTCACCGATCCCGATTCTGCTCGATCCAGACCGTGGGTATGATTTTTCGCTTGAGCAACTTGAGCGCGAGATTATGGGCCGAGGTCTTTCGGCCCTGTTGCTCTCGAACCCCTGCAATCCGACGGGCAAGTTGATCAGTGGAGACACGCTCCGGGGCTGGGTTTCCACCGCAAGGCGCCTGGACTGCATGTTGATTCTGGATGAGTTCTACAGCCACTACGTTTGGAATGGCGACCCCATGACGGCCTACCTTGAGGCCACGGCCGCAAGGTACGTCGAAGATGTCGACAAAGACCCGGTGGTCATCATCAACGGGTTGACCAAGAACTGGAGATATCCAGGTTGGCGCGTGTCGTGGACGTTGGGGCCGAAAGACGTCATCGAACGACTTGGAAGTGCTGGGTCGTTCCTTGATGGCGGTGCTGCGCGGCCGCTTCAGCGAGCTGCGATTCCGCTGCTTTCTGACGACCACGTGAAGGCTGAAATCTCGGCAATTCAGAAGCGTTTTCGGGCCAAACGTTCGTTGGCGTTGAGTCGCCTTACGGCGATGGGCATTCGTGTCGAGCGGCCGCCAGACGGAACTTTTTATGTTTGGGGCAGCGTCGAGGACCTTCCGGACGCGATTTCAGACGGGATGGACTTCTTCCGGGCCGCGCTCGAAGCGCAATGCATCTGCGTGCCGGGTGAGTTCTTCGACGTGAACCCTGGACGAAAACGAGCCTCGC
>JBFFMO010000942.1:0-2405 GCA_041554035.1 Allomicrovenator sp.
CGCAGCACTCGATGACCGTGAAGACGATGCGATTCTGGCGCACGGCCTTGGCCGTTCCTATGGTGACGTCGCGACTTTGAAAGGCGGCCGAGTCATCTTGACTTCGCGTCTTAACCGCATGCTGGCATTTGACGAGGCCACAGGATGGCTGCGATGCGAGGCCGGCGTTTCGATCAAAGAAATCATCGACACCTTTGTTCCGCGAGGTTTTTTTCCTCCCGTCGTTCCGGGCACTCAATTTGTGACCCTGGGCGGAGCGCTCGCCAATAATATTCACGGCAAGAATCACCACGTCGATGGGTGTTGGGGTGACCACGTGCGACGTGTGGAACTCCTGCTTGCAAGCGGCGAAGTCGTGATTTGCGACAAAAAAAATAAACCCGAACTATTTTGGGCGACGGTGGGAGGAATTGGCCTGACGGGGCTCATTCTGAGCATGGAAGTTCAGCTCATCACGATCGAAAATCGATACATCGAGATGGAATCGATTCGGGTAAATAATCTGGACGAGTTTTTTGAAGTCAGTGCCGAGAGCGCGGGCTTCACGCACACGGTCTCGTGGATCGATTGTGTAAAAACCGGAAAGAATATGGGCCGCGGGATCTTTATGCGAGGACGACACGCGGCGGCCGATGTGAAGGCGCCTGTGGGCACTTTGGATCGGATGTCTTCGTTTGTGCAGGGGCTGGCCGACGGCCGTCCACTCCATTCGAATCATCTGCTTAATCGCGCCACGATCACGCTTTTTAATGAAGCGTTTTTCCGCAAAACTCCGGCTGGGCTTTCGTCAGCGGTCACGGATTATATCCCGTTTTTCTTTCCGCTCGATGCGGTTGACCACTGGAATTACGTCTACGGATCTCGCGGTTTTTTGCAGTACCAGATGGTTGTGCCGTCTCGAGACGCCGTTCGCGAAATTCTCAAAATTATCTCGGAAAGTGGCATGGCCAGTTTTCTGGCGGTCATCAAAGAATTTGGCGACATCGATCATGGCGGCCTTTCTTTCCCGACCAAGGGAATCACGCTGGCCCTCGATTTTCCGAATTTCGGGATGCCCTTGCTCGAAATGCTCGAGCGCTTGGACGCCATCACGGTGTCTGTTGGTGGTCGGGTTTACCTTGGCAAGGACGCACGTCTATCCAAGGCTTCTTTCCGTCAGATGTACGGGGAATGGGATAAGTGGAAAGAAGTGCGAGATAACTGGGATCCAGAACATGTATTTCAATCGGATCTCGGTCGCCGACTTGGATTGAGTGGAGAGTAAGATGTCCGTTTTAATTCTTGGTGCGACGTCACCGATCGCGCGCGCCCTCGGCGAAGCGTACGCCCACGAAGGGCAACCCGTGTTCATCGCAGCCCGGGATGCCGAAGAGGCAAAACGCATCTCGTCGGACCTCGAAGTTCGCCATCAGGTGCGTGTCGGAAGCGGTGTTTTTGATGCCGTGAAATTCGACGAACATGAATCATTTTTGGACCATGTCGAATCGGTCGTCGGTCCGATCGACACGCTCGTTGTGGCCTTTGGTGACATGGGAGTGCCCCCCGAGGATGCCGATTTTGCTTCGACCCATCGTGTGATCGACGTGAATTATACCGGCGCTGTATCAGTGTGTGAGGCATCTGCGGACCGCATGATCGCTCGCGGAAAGGGTGTCGTGATCGGGATTTCGTCGGTGGCAGGCGACCGCGGCCGAGCAAGCAATTATATCTACGGCAGCGCCAAAGGGGCGTTTACGCTCTACCTGCAAGGCCTTCGAAATCGATGTTTCAAAGTCGGCGTGCACGTGATGACCGTGAAGCTCGGATTTGTGGACACACGGTTGACTTTCGGGATGGAAACCGCAATCCCCATCGCCAGTCCCGAAGCGGCTGCCGCGGCAATTTTGCACGCGGCACAACGCGGTGAAAATGAACTTTATTATCCCAGATTCTGGCGGGGAATCATGGGGGTGATTAAGGCCATTCCGGAAAACGTGTTCAAACGACTAAGTCTGTAGAAGAAACAAAGTTGAAATGTTGCTGACGGTGCCTAGCCTTTCCGGGCTGTGCTGTTGGTGAACCTGAGGCGATATGAGTAAGACTGACTACTACGAAATTCTGGGTGTTGCTAAAGACGTCGAAACGGCGGAACTGAAGAAGTCTTATCGTCTTCTTGCGATGAAATACCATCCAGACCGCAACCCCGATAATCCCGAAGCTGAAGCCAAGTTCAAAGAAGCTGCTGAGGCCTACGAAGTCCTGAGCGACGCCGAAAAACGTCAGATCTACGACCGTTTTGGGCATGAAGGGCTCAGCGGGCGCGCTGGCGGTGGTGGCGCGGGATTTGGGAACGTCGAAGATATTTTTTCGCAGTTTGGCGATATCTTTGGGGATTTTTTCGGATTCCGACAGCAAGCTTCGCCAGA
>JBFFMO010000943.1:0-2405 GCA_041554035.1 Allomicrovenator sp.
AAAGTGGATCCCAACAGCGTTGCTCTTGGCGATATCTACTATCGCGACGGGCTGACCTACTTGAAACTCGGCGATCTGGAAGCCGCGCAAGAATGCTTCCGAACCGGGTGCGATTACGACCCCACTCGAGGCATTCTGCTGGCCTACCTGTCTTACACGACCTTTCGACGGCGCATGAACGAGCCCGACGTGGTCGAGGAACAGCGTCGAAACCTCTATCAGGCAACGCGCGTCGACACCAAGAACCCCGACGTTTGGGTCTTGGTGGCACGCATGCACCTCAAACTTGGGGAACACGCGGACGCAGCTCTCGCGGTCGAAAGGGTTGGTGCGATCGACCCTGCACACCCCAAATTGGATAAGCTCCGGCGACAGGTCGCAGAACACGCTTAATCAGTACCGATGAGTCAAGCCGGCGCTCAACGCCACATCCCCTGACTCGAACTTCAAACCACCGCCCAACCCGACGGACCATCCCAACCCGGGTTTCAATCCCATCGATGCATCAAATCCGGAGATGTAGTCGCCAGAAAACGTCCGCGCACTCACGTAATAACGATCCACATGCGCGCGCACCCCTGCCAACGCAGTGAGATTCGAATTCTCCGGTGCGCCAGGAAAGACTGGGAATCCGGGGCCCGAAAGAAGTCCGCCGTCCCAGCGTTCGGCTTGAGTATCGCCTGCCGCGCCAAAAACGGTCAGAAAACCCCAGGTGGCTTCGGCTGAAACCAAAGCTCGCACGTCCGAACATTCCGCGACGCATGAAGCCGTCGTTTCCACGACAAACCCAGGCCCCTGGAGCGATAGCCTACCCCAGGGCGTGAGATCAGCGTCCTCGTCGAGGCGGCGTAAAAGTATCCCGAACGGGAAGGCCAGTCGCCACCGGGTCGCCTCGACGGACTGCTCCAAGGCGGCGTTCACGAAATATGCGCCCGGTTCGCGGTCGAAGAGATAGTCTGGCACACGCGGAGGCAGCGGTTCTCGTTGCGAAAATCCATAGACCTCGATACCTGCACGCGTGCTCAGCCCCAAACGATGGGCCCACCCGTCGAAACGACCGACCACGCCGCTGCGCATATAGATATTGGGCGTGACCGATGCCGTGGTCGAAGCTTCAAAACCATCGTCGGTGGGAACAACCCCAAAGCTCATGTCCATGTCCAGGGCAGGCGACACCGCCCATCCGCGCCCATCCAAGGGAACTTCAGCCCTCAACGACACCAATGCCGAATGAACCGACACGTCCTCGCCCACGAGACGTTTTTCGATCCATCTTGATTCGTGTTCGGCATCGGTCTTCAAAACCATGTAACCCACGGATTCATCGGAACCAAAACGGATCTTGGCGCGACGCATTCGATCGCTACCCGGAGCATCGTATTCTTCGATCGACGTGCCTAATTCGTGTTCGGCGCTGCGCGCTGAGGCACCGACTCGGGTTCTTTGATCCGACCTCAAGAAGGCGCCCGTTTCCAGTTCTCGCAGCTGCAACGCACCTGAATCCCCCCATTCGGCCGCCCCGGATATCCGGTCCCCATAGGACAGAGCACCGACGACATACGTCTGAAACGTCGAAAAGTCGGGACTGTTCACCCCAATCTCGATGACACGAGCCTGGTCGGAGGCCACAAGCCCGTGGACGCCGTACCATTCAGTAGGCGCGATATTCAGCCCCAAACCCAGCGATCCGGTGAGAAAACCTGAGGCCGAAAACTCGCTGATATCGTAGTGACGAAATGTTGGAGGAACGAATCCAGGAGACGGCGTGTTGGCCTGGGTCGCAAAGGTAGGAAGCCCAGCAACGCTGACCCCATCGAGACCGACTCCATCGATCTCGTCGGCCTCTAGCCCCTTGCCGGACACACGCGAAAAGACGCACGTGTCAGAAACGAAGGCGTCTTCGATTTGAAAGCCATCAAGTTCCAGCCTCTTGAGGCTCCAATTCCCTCCAATCCGCTGAGCCTCCTCGCTTTTCGAGGAGGGCAGCACGAGAAGCCGGTAGTTGAGATCGGATTTCAGGAAAGTGACTTCGGCCGCGCTCCAACCCTGGCCAACGACCCCTTCGCATCGCAGCAAGTCGGCGCCCGCAACGCATCGAGTCGCGACGATCTCGTGGCGAGACAATCCATCTGCGAACGCCGCGGCGTTGAGGGGTAGGGGACTCAACGCTTGTTGCAAGCGCTGACAATCAGGAAGCTCAACCGCATAAGCGGTGCCACCGACCAGGAGCCCAATGATGAGAATGATGAAGCGCATAAACAAAAAAGGGCGCGTGAATACGCGCCCATCATGCAAAAAGGTTCCCAAGAAATCGAGGACTACTCGTCAAGCGCTCGGTTTGACTCCGTCTCTTTCGACTCTTTTGACTCTTTCGACTCCGAACCGTCTGCAGCGGCTGCGCTGAA
>JBFFMO010000944.1:0-2403 GCA_041554035.1 Allomicrovenator sp.
CGCAGTTCGGGCATCTATCTGCAAGCTTAGATGACCCCGATGCTCGCCTACGGGTCCCCCTGTGCGTGGAGCCATGACTGCGACGTTCCTTTTCCCGACGTCGACGAAGGCCGCCTCTACCGTGCCGTGGGTGTAGCCGCGAAAGGAGGTGCTGGCATCCAGATCAACTGGAAGCCGGTTTGGGTTTATTTAGACGCGGCGATCATGGGTGGGCCGTTCATCGGGCTTGAAACCAAGGACGGCGATAAGCTGACCGACGGGATTTATGCCGGTGCGGAGATGACGCTCGGGGTGCGTTTTCCACTCTGAGAATGATTTTGCGGGCAGGGTGCCCGCGCACCAAGTCACCTAAAGCACTGGCTCGTCGATGTTCACGCGCAGGAAGTTTTCGAGCATGAAATCCCAGGGCTCAAAATCGTCGATGCCCAGCCCGCGAAGCACTGCGTTATCCAAGACCGAATAAAAGGGTCGACGCGCCGCAGCGCCCCACTCGGCCTGAGTCGTCGCATGAAGTTTCACTTCGACATTCGAAAGCTCAAAAATGCGTTGGGCAAATGCATGCCAGGTCACGCCACCATGGCTCACGGCGTGAACGATGCCGCCAAAATCGTGGCGGGCTAATTTAAGGGCGGTTTTGGCCAGCGGCCGAACCCAGGTCGGCGAAATATGTTGGTCGGCCACGACCGTCAACTCGCCGCGCTCTCGCCCGTATTTGAGCATCGTGTGCACAAAATTATGGCGTCGGTCGCTGTAGAGGCCGGTCGTTCGAATCACAACTGCGTCGGGGTGATTATGCATCACGGCTTCTTCGCCCATCCGCTTGCTGCGGGCATAGGCCGACAATGGCTCAGGCGAATATGATTCGTCGATTGGGGTCTTATGGCCGTCGCCAAAGACGTAGTCGGTCGAAAAATGGACAAATCGGGCGCCGATTTCACGGCAATAACGGGCCATGACTCCGGGCGCAATTCCATTGATCTGGATGGCCGCATCGACTTCTTCCTCGGCCTTATCGACCCCATTATACGCCGTGCAATTGAAGACGATCTTGGGGCGGCGGGCATAAAGAATCGTGCGCAGGGAGTCGTGGTCGGTCGTGTCGCAGGTGAGCCTGTCCACGCCGTCTGCACCGGCCTGGGCGCAGATTTCAAAACCCAGCTGGCCATTCGACCCAAATACCAGAATATCACTCATGGAGTTCCTTGTTCGGTGCCCATAAACTCGGTCATCGTCGCCTGTCCCTGGGCGCTGATGCCGTCACGGACCAATACTTTGCCGACGGTCATGAACAAAATCTTGATATCCAGCGCAAGGCTGGCGTGATCGACGTACCAGACATCGAGGGCAAATTTCTTGTCCCAACTCAGCGAGTTTCGACCGTTGATTTGCGCCCAGCCCGTCACGCCGGGCTTGGCCTCGTGTCGCCGGGATTGTTCCGGTGTGTAGCGGTCCAAATAGCGCATCAAAAGTGGGCGAGGCCCAACAAGGCTCATGTCTCCGGCGAGCACATTGAGAAGGGTTGGAAGCTCGTCGATGCTCGTTTGGCGGAGGAATTTCCCAACAGTCGTTAAACGATCACTATCGCTCTTGAGCATATCTTCGCCGGGTCGTGGCGCCCGCATGGTCCGGAATTTTTTCAGGTAAAATGGCTTCCCATTTAGACCCGGGCGTTCCTGCACAAAAAGCACCGGTCGGCCCATCGTGGCGGCCAATGCAACGGCTGCCGGCACCGTCAATGGCGCCGTCACAACCAACCCAACGCTGGCACCCGCAAGGTCGATGGCGCGCTTGCATATTTTGTACGTCGTATTCATGGGTGCCAGTGTGGCTCGGGGAGTTTGGGGACGCAAGACATGTTCAAAATAGCTGCATAGACGGTCATAAGTCGCAGTCCAGGCCATGGGGCCTGCGTGCCAGTCGCAGCGTGGCCGATCGGGCCTCGTAGAGGACTTGGCGAAGCATGAACCAGCCCAAGTCCAGGCAGAATACCCGCGTAATCGCGACGATTCGGTGACGACCGACCTAGGAAGTTGAAGCGATGCCGAAACACGGCTAGAGTTTCCCCGAAGAACATCAGAAATACGTATTTCGAGGACCAAATGACGCGAATCGTTTGTCAGTCACTCGCCCTGCTGGCCGGATTTATCCTGCCTCTAAGCGCGTTTGCACAGCAGATAACAGTAGTAGACCGCACGGTTGCCCACACGGCGGCAACGGGTGCATACATCGCTCAGGCATTGCCGGGCGCCTTCCCGACCGACCTGACGACACCGACCGATTACGCCGGTGGCACACTGCATCATCGTGTTCAGGTCACGGCGGTCCCAGGTACAAAAATCACGTCATACCAGATCTGTCTGGTGCAGGGTGCCAACAAGGCATGCAGCGATTACAGCGCGCTTC
>JBFFMO010000945.1:0-2401 GCA_041554035.1 Allomicrovenator sp.
TACGGGCGTTCTGACCGCGTTGCGTCGTGGGGCGAGGAAGCTTGTGGTCTTTGTTAATCAGCGATCCACGTTCGGGAGCGTGTCGCCCCTGCATGTCGACGGCATTGAAGGTCAGGTGGCCCATCTTTTTGGCAAATGTCCTCCCTTCGGTATGTACTCGAACTCAAGGGTTCATCTCTTTCCAGAGGAGGAACTTGAGAATTTGAAGCTCGATTTTCAGATTGCGGTGACGCTAGGAGAGCTTCCGTGGTCCTTGAGTGAGCACACGATAAGACAAGAGAATGGTTTCGGTATCGCGGCCGGAAAGGTCAAGGTATTATGGGTCTTGAACGAAATCCCAGAGAAGTGGGCATCTGAGCTCCCGACCGAAACAAGCATGCTCATGCGCGCCTTCAATAAATTGGGTGGCGCACCTCATACCAGTGTCATTCATGGAGACGGTGGCCAGATGTTTCGCATGAGTGCGACTCAAGTCCAGTTTACAGCGCACTTGCATGAACACGCCATCAGGGCCCGCAAGAACGAACTTGATGAATTGTTGGCGTGGGATCCTCGTTCTGGCTGATCATTTGTTCTTTTTTCTATGGTTACGCTGGAATTTTCTGTGGAAGTGGCTAGAAAGCAGCGCACTAACCGAGGTCTGCGATGAACTCCAAGATGATTCGACTGGTGATGATGAGTGTGTTGCTCTTGAGCGCATGCGTGGACCATACGAATGCCGACGACGTCGAAACGTCTGAGGAATTCAGCGCCGATCTGCCCGTTGGAAGCGTGTTGGATCCTCCCGCTGACGGCAATTGGGGCGCTGCGACGACATGTAAGCCGATTCCAGAGGTCGAACCTTTGATCGACCCGGTGATCGTGGTGAGCCTTGATGGCCTCACACTGCGCCTGACGGACCGCGCCGGAACCTACGATCGTGTGTTTCCGGTGGGCGTTGGGGCGATGGAGGAGGGCAAGAGCCTGACTCCAGTTTCGACTCAGTTTGCTGCAGGAAAGTACTATACGAAGACCGATGAACGGCCTGTTTTTGATGGGCCGACTCCGGCAGAAGCACGCTGGGGTTGGAATCAACAGTGTCGCATGTGGTGGACGTCAGATACTGGGAAGAAGACTCCTGTTTTTGCAGGACTTCCTTTCATTCGGCTGGCGGGAAATCCGAATTCTTCGTCGTATGCGTTTCACGGTCCGGTCGATGATTACACGCTTTCCACCGGCGGCAACCTTCGTCGCGGATACGTCAGCCACGGCTGTGTGCGTATGTCAGCCGAGGGGATCGTCGAGGTGTTCGGTCGCATTCAGGGGAGACGTGCGGAAGTCTTGATTCAAAAGCCGGTTGAGCATCGGGAAGATGGCACGGCAGTGGACATCGACGAGTGGTTGTTGAGCGAATGCAGCGAAGATGCCGACTGTGCGTTCCAAGGCGGCATTTGCCGTCAAAACGAGTACACCGGCTCAGGTTTTTGCACGCAAGCCTGCACAAAATACTGTCCTGATCGCCGAGGTCACGCGAGCTCCTTCTGCGCACCCGATCCAGACGGCAACGACGGTTTTTGCACGTTGAAATCCGACGCCGTTCGAAACGGCAATTGCAGCGGTATCGACGGTTTCGTAGAGACACCGGGCGTTCAACGCCCGGATCAAAGCGCCACCGCGACCGTATGTTTGCCGGGCTCAAAAGGCTGGATCGGTGATCGCTGCCTGAATGATGAAGAGTGTGATGTGGGCCAATGCATGCCAGTCGAAGGCGGACCTGGCGGGATCTGCACAGATTCGTGCGCGAAATACTGCCCAGACAAAGAGAACGCCGCAGGGACGTTCTGTGTCGACGCTCCTGCGTCCGTTCCAGAATCGGGCGGTATCTGTGTGGCCAAGTGCTACAACGACGACCACTGCGCCGCTGGGACCAAATGCGAACGCTCAGAGCGCTTCAATCAGTCGAGCGTCGTGGCATCGAGCTGTGTCCCGCTCTAAGACAGGCTTTCTTGGAAATTCAGGCCAGGCCGCGAAGCAAGCTGACGACGTTGGCGCCGAGGTCGGGCGTGTAATAACCGCCCTCCTGCACCACAAGCGTTGGCAAATCGAGTGCCTTCACGTGCGCGCCGATCGTTTCATAGTCTGCGGTATCAAAGGTGAAGTCGCCGATCGGGTCTTTGACGTAGGTGTCAAAACCCGCGGCAAGGATCAGAAACTCGGGCGAGAAATGTCGCACGGCTGGAAGGATATTTTGTTCAAAAACCTGCATCCATTCTGCAAAACTCGTTTTGGCAGGCAGGGCGAAATTCAGATTATAGCCCTCACCTTTTCCAGCCCCCGTTTCAGTCGGAAAACCGCTGTAAAATGGGTAAAATTCGCGGGGGTCCCCGTGGATAGAAATACTCAGCACACGGTCATCGCGATA
>JBFFMO010000946.1:0-2401 GCA_041554035.1 Allomicrovenator sp.
ATCTGTGACGCACGCCGTAGAATCCGAGTCGCCAACCGCACCTTTGAAGAACTCGTCTACCAAAACGAGGTCGTTGGGCGCGATATCCTTGATTTCTTCAGCGAGTCATCGCGCGTCAAACTGAGAACAGCCGCCGCGAGCATCATGGCGGGTGGCACGGCCGACCCCTTTGAAGCCGCTCTAGTCAACGGGGACGGGGAGTCTTCGAGTCAGGTGATTTTGACCATTCAGGTGGCGCCAAATCGGCCGTCTCAGGGTGGTGCGGACGTCCATGGGTTTATCGTGATGGGACAACACAACGAGTTGTCGTTGGTGTTGCTCGAGGAACGGCTCAACGAGGCCGAACACCTCATGAATATCGGACAACTCGCCACCGGTGTGGCTCATGAACTCAAGAATCCCCTGACGACGATTTTGAATTACGCCGACTATTTGCTGCGAAAATACGACGACCAGTTCTTCGACGGTCGAGATCGGGAACGATTGCAACGCATCGTCTCTGGCGTCGAACATATCGACGCGTTCGTTCAAGACTTGATGTTGTTGGCGCGCCCGGATGGCGCAAGAGACGAGATCGTCGATCTCAAAATGACCTTGAACGAATCTCTGGCGATTTGCGATATGGCGCTACGCAACGGTCAGACGACGGTGACGGTTAACGCGCCCGCATCGGTGACGGTGCGAGGCTCTCAGACACAACTTAAGCAGGTTTTTGTGAACCTGCTGGCCAATGCGGCTCATGCCATGCCGGCGGAGCGCGTGGGACTCATTGTGGTGGACCTTGAAGTCGCAGATGACGCCGTCATCATCCGCATCCGCGATAACGCTCTGGGAATGCCTCAGGAAGTGGCGCAGCGTATTTTTGAGCCCTTCTTCACGACACGTGATGAATCCGGTGGGACAGGACTGGGTCTTGCGATCGTGGAGAGCGTGATCCGTCGCCATCGCGGAACGATCGATGTTGAATCGGTCATGGGCTCGGGAACGACGTTTATCATCTCTTTGCCAGGTGGCGCTTGATGGATATCGCCCTTTGGCTTCTGACGGCGTTTTTCATGTTGGCCGTGATGTTGATCGCGAGGTTTCTGGCGGTTGACGAGGCCGCAACCATCCTGCCAAACCCCGACGAGGCATTGCGCGAACATCCCGATTTTTCGGTGGTCGCCGAGCGCTACGTCTACGGGATGCGACTCACCGAATTGGCCGATCGTAACGACGCATTCGCCGATCTGGTCGAAATTGGAAGTGAAGGTGGCCATGACTTCACCCGCGTCACGATTGAGTTTCCCACGCGCCTTCGCGTGGGTATCCATATGGCGTTGGAGTCCGAAGAGGGCTTCTTCAAACGCCTGATGAACATGAAAGAGACCCAGCTGGGTCACGAACATTTCGACAGCCAGTTCATCGTGTTGGCCACCAACCAGTCTCGCGTAGAGCGCACCCTAACCGACAACGTCCGTGAAGCGATGCTGAACGTCAGGGCCTACGTGAGCGAACTTCGCGTCACGGACAGCAGCATCTGTGCTCGCGTGCCCCAAGCTTTGACGAGTGTTGAACTCAAAGAGATTCTGCCCAAAATCCAATCGGTAGCCCATCTCTATTACGAGAGGGCCCGCACGGTGGAGGACGAGTTCAAGGATGAAATCGACCGTAACCCGGAGATTCCAACCCCGCAGCGAGACGGGATCTTCGGCATCTCGGGGAGGTATCCGTGGAAGAGCAAGAAATAAAAACGCCCGACCGAAGTCGGGCGAAGGCGGCGGTCGGATTCGAACCGACGATCAAGGCTTTGCAGGCCCATGCCTTACCACTTGGCTACGCCGCCCAAGGGAGGGTGCAGCTAACACGTAGTCTTTTCGCCTGTCAACGTATTATTCACGTATATCGCGTGGAGATGTCATGATTGGGTGGGTGATTGCGGGTGTTTTAGCGGTCGTTTCGGTCGGCTTCTCGTTGTGGATCAGGGATCTACATGCCAAGCGGCTTGAGGAAGCCAACAGCACCCACGCAAATCGATTAATTCAAGTTCGAAACGAAGCTGAGAAAAGAGTCGGCCGAATTGAACGTGCGAGCTCCAAAGATCTTGAACGAGCCCATCATGGATTGCTTCGCGACATGTTGCCCGCGATCGACGCGCTGGACTCTGCATCCAGGCTTGGCGACGACGCAGGACTCTTGCTGATTTCCAAGAAGTTCGACGAGGCGCTCATGGCTCATGGCATTCAGCGTATTTCGCCAAAAACAAATGATGTGTTTGACCCGAAGTTCCATGAGGCGATAGAGAAGTCTGCATCGCAGAGCATCGAAAGTGGACACGTCATCACGGCTTTTCGTGATGGTTGGTCGCATGACGAAGACATTCTTAGGCCCGCGATGGTATCAGTATCCAGCGGTGCTGAAA
>JBFFMO010000947.1:0-2392 GCA_041554035.1 Allomicrovenator sp.
AAAAATGTGGGCTTCCGGGCGATCTGTCAAAAATTAGCGTTCCAAAACCGCGACGTTTTCGATGTGATAGGTGTGCGGAAACATATCGATGGGCTCGACGCTCAGGGTTTTCCACCCCGTTTTATGAAAGCCCGCCAGGTCTCGTGCCAGAGACGCCGGATTGCAGGAAACATAGACCATACGTGAGGCTCCGGTTAGCTCGACCATCTCTCGCGCCAGCGGATTTAGTCCCGAACGTGGCGGATCCACCACCACCACGTCGGCCGTCAACGACTGCTCAGATAGAACTGTCCCGACATCCCCAAGATGAAACTCAATATTGGTGATCCCGTTATGCAACGCGTTTCGGCGAGCGTTTTCCACGGCATCGGGCTGCATCTCGATGCCAATCACGTGTTCGGCGAAGCGTGAAAGAAAAAGACCGATGGACCCGGTGCCGCAATAAAGGTCCATCACACGCTGCCCGGTGAGCGCTGCGCGCTGAACCACCATCCCATAAAGCTTTTCGGCCTGAATCGTATTGGGCTGAAAAAACGCTCGCGGATGAATCTCGAAGCTTAAGTTCGAGCCATCAGGCAGGCGCATTTCTTCACGGAAAAACGCCTCACCATAAAGTACCTCGCACTCCATGCGGGTTCGATGTCCGCGCTGAGCAACGTGTTCGGTCCAATAAACGCTCTGGAAGGTCACGTCGTGTTCGGCCGAGTACTCCCGGACCAGACGCGCAAAGTCATCGACGTCTTCACGATTGCCGCCGGGTGCGGTCGTAAGCTCGACCTGACGCTCGCCGGTTCTCTTGCCCACGCGCACGGTAAGGGTGCGCAACCAGCCGATGCTTTGTTTGGGCCGATAGGTCAGCAATTTGCGTTCGCGAGCCCAATTTCGGACGGTGGCTAGAAAACCTGCCACCCAGTCTGTTTCCAAAAAACACTCTTCGAGGTCGAGCACATCGTACTTATAGCCTGTGGGATGCAACCCAAGGCTGACGCCGCCAGGACCTTCGGCAAACGAGAACTCCATCTTATTTCTATAATACCAGGGATCGTCCATGCCCTGCACCGGTTGGACGAGGTCGGGATCGACTTGGGCGGTCTTGAGCATGCGCCGCACCAGGTCTCCCTTCACCTTCAACTGAGTCTGGTATTCCAGCGATTGGAACGTACATCCGCCGCACCCACCGCCGGGCTCGGCCTTCACGCTGAAATGCGCACATCTTGGCTTCACGCGGTCTTCCGACTCCTGGATGAACGAATCAATTCGCGCTTCGATGCGATTTGACCGGCTCGATTCCACATAGGCCTGCACGATATCGCCGGGCACTCCCTTGCGGACAAGAACCCGATAGGTGCGGGGCTCACGTTGCGGGCCAATGAGCAGTGAAAGACGTCCGAGGCCGAATCCTTCGGCGTCGATGTCCGTAACCGCCACTTCGAATAGGTCAGCGCGTCTGGGGCCGCGTGGAATAGCTAAGGGTTCCATGAGTCTCTTTATGACAACGGGGAAAATCGACAGGAAAGCACGGCAGCATGCCCTTTTTTTGCGCTCTTGTGCAGATCTGGCGAAAGTTTCGCACAGCCTTGCATTTGATGTCGACACGATCTGCTGGCGTGATATTTAGGGCACGTACACAGGCGCACCGGTGAACGATGAACGCTGAGTCACCGTTTATTAAAAGGTTTTTTACCGAATTTCTTTTTATTTGAAGATTTCGTGATTGAATCCGTCCGAAGGCTGACGCATCAGACACGATGCAGTCACTATAATGTTTTGGTGTCTTTTTTTAGTTAGCAGTTTTTGGCCCATGATGGGCAAGGCGTCGTGACCCGACGTCGACTTCACACAAAGGAAGTTATAATGCGTATCGCACAAGTTCTTACAGTTGGCGCTCTTTCGTTGGCAATGGTTAGCACGGCTTCGGCTGAGCGTCGTCCAGGCCTCGGTGGCAAGTACGCCGCACGCAACATCACAGCAGCTCAAGGTAGCTTGCTCGTGATCGCTGGTCCGACCAGCACACAATTGCTCGGTGGCGGCGGTGCCGGGTTTATCTACAACAATTATGCCGATCAGGATGTGCCCGGTGGTGGAACGCTTTCGATTGATGCAACCATCGATGCTGGCTTCGGAGCTGCCTATGGCATTACTCCTGAGCTTGAAATTGGAGCTTTTCTCCCACTCGCCATCAGCAATGACGACTTGTTTGGCGATCGCGACACCCTTCAAAACCCAAGCGTATTCGCAACTTACGCGAAAGACATGGGCAAATTCGATGTTGGTGGTCGTGTCGCAGTTACGATTCCTGTTGTCGAGAATTCAGATCTTGGCCTCACGCTCGGAATCCCGTTCCTCACGAAAGTGGGCATGAACGGCCGACTTGACGCTGGCGTTTTCATTC
>JBFFMO010000948.1:0-2390 GCA_041554035.1 Allomicrovenator sp.
CCTGCCTCGCATACCAATCATTAGACTGTTATCCTGCACGCAGCCACACTTGGAAATCGGAGGCGGGATGCGATTTTTTATCGCGACATTATTATTGCTTTGGAGCACCGGCTCCATGGCAGCGTCGTCCATGGACCCCACAGCTGCGCTCGTCACAGGAGACATCATCGCTGGCGGTCTGGTCGTGCAATCGGCCGAAGTCGTCGGTTTGATTGAGTCTGGCGATTTATTGACTCAGGGACTGGCGACCAAGAACGGCCAGGGCGTTGAATTTGTCGCTCTCTTGGATAAAAACGACCAGATTCAATGGTCGATGAGCGACGGCGACACATGGCCAGAAGGTGGTTTGGTTGCGGACCTTCACGCCAGCCAGCTGCTTTTTGATGGCTCGTTTCTTGTCCACGGGACGGCCATATCCGGAGCCAGAAGCAGGCCGGTGATTTACCGAGTTGATTCGGAAAAACAAACGTCTGCGATTTTTGACTGCGATTTGACGCACCTTAACGGCGCGTTTTGCGGTGAGATAACCCCGCCAAAATTAACCCACGACATGACCGCCACGGTATTACTCGTTGCCGAGGATTCCGCATGGAGACTGGTCAGCGGCACTTACCACCGCGTATTTGATTTTCAGGTTGCTGACCTGTTGCCGGTCGACCTTGGAACTTTGGTCGAGGGGATCGCCTGCATTGACCAGGCGCCGATCTCGGAATGGACTTTGGACGGACAAGGTGGCGTCGTTGCTGTGGTTCACTCCGGAGAAACTCAGGAATCAGCGGGGCCAAATATCGTGCGTCAATCGCTTGCAGGGGAGTATTCCGTCGTTCTGCCCTATGTGCCTGGCCCGAATGGCGTGCGCGAACGCTGTGGCATCACGATTTTTGGGGTCGACCTTCTTGGAATGGTTTTCGCTGCATCGTCCATCTTTCGTGGTGATTTGGATGTAGGCGAACGCGTCTATCGCCACGCAAAACGCGAGATGACGATCTTAGATAGTGATCTCTTTCCTAAAGGCGCCGTCTCTGGCCTCTATTCGGTCGGGGAACGTTCGGGAACGGCCGTCTACCTGTGGGAACTCGGCGCCCGCCGAGCCTGGTTGGCAACGGGCAGGATTTATGGCGCCGACGGCGCAGACACGGTCGAGGGAATCGTCGTGGACGTGGCGCGTGGCCTGGTCCCAGCCGCCGTCCTGAAGTTGAGCGACGGTTCTGAGGTCTTGGTACTGGGGCGAGACACGGGCACTCCGGCGGAAAAGGAAGTGCTCAAACAGGGGCACTTGCTTCCGATTCGATCCGAAGAGTGGGCGGTGGGCGATATCAGGCTGACGGCATTTGCAGCCGGCCTTTTTGCTGGGAGTGTCACATCGGACGGTGCGCTCGCCTTTGTGATTTCCGACGCTTCAACGGGAAAGACCGCGATCATGCGGCTTTCGAGCGAAGCCGACTTTGTTGTTAATTCTAATACCGATTCGCCCAGCACTGGTCAGGGCGAGTGCGCGACGGGCGAATTGGCCTGGGATGGTCGGCCAGAGTGTACGGTCCGTGCCGCTTTTGAGGCAGCCAAGAGTCGAAGCAAAACATCCATTATCTCGCAGTTCATGGGGGATAACCGAGTTGAGCTTGAAACTCCCTTGGTGGTTTCGGGTGATGTGGAGTTTTCGGGGCCTGCCAACTTAAAAGCCGAGGTCTCTGACCTCTTCAACGTCGTTGGCGGCGGCCTTAAACTGCGAGATATGTTTGTGGGTTCATCTTTCAATTGTGTCGACGCCGTGGACGCAATTTCCCTTAGTTTAAATAAAATTAATGCCTTCTGGTGTAAGGGGTTTGCAATCAGAAGCATTCGTTCGGGACCGGTAGTGTTCAACGCCGGGTCGATTACTCGGTCTAATTTTGCGATCTATGTGCAGGGAATAACCCCTGCCGATGCGCCGCTACTGAGCATCATCGATTCTCATATTCAGTATAACGAGGGTGCGGTCTATGCGACTGGTTCAACCACCATTCAAGACTCGGAAATCGAAACCAACCAATCCGCGGGCGTGACCTTGGATGGTAATGATTTGGACGTGTTGACGTTAAAATATCAACCGCAACCCTACGGTTCGTTTGGCGTCTCTTGGAATTCGGGGGGCGGGGTTCTTACACGACGCGGTAAATTGGTCTTCGACGGAGATATCACTCTGACCCAGAACCACGGTTTTGCTGTCGATGCAGGCGGTCCGGTCGAGTTTAGACATTCTCCTGACTCAAGAGTCTGGGTGACCGGCAGAAGGTACAGATACGCCACTTGCCGCGAGCTGCGCTTTATCGAGCACGAACCCCAATTTTCCGAGGCTCCTTGTGTTGGAACTGGCATTCGGCTCCGAACTCAAGAGGCGGTCGACCTCCGCG
>JBFFMO010000949.1:0-2388 GCA_041554035.1 Allomicrovenator sp.
CGTCTCAATATTACGCCTTTGTTCCGGCCGAAATGGCCGGCGGGAGAAACCCAGCCGCAACGACAGAATCACTGCGAGCCGCGCTCTATGACGACGGTGGAGGAGATTCCGACTCTCTCGCCGTATTTTCGAGTTTCCTGGCCACCCATAACGCCAAGATCGGAATCACCTGTTTTTCTTTGGGTGTCGCGTTCGCTGTCCCAGTGATTTATCTACTTTTTTACAACGGACTGGTCTTCGGCGCGTTTGTTGGACTCTACGCATGACGCGGACTGACTTTGGAAGTGCTTGCATGGATTCTTCCACACGGCGTCACAGAGTTGCTCGCAGTTCTACTCTGCGGCGCCGCAGGGCTGTGTCTGGGCACCTCAGCCGCATTTCCCGGCGAGATTTCCCGCTGGGATAACGTCAAAATTCAAATGCGGAGAGTCGGACCGATGGTCATCGGGGCCGTCATCATGTTCTTCATCGCCGCCGTGATCGAAGGATTCTTCCGCCAAATGGTTCAATCCATCGACCTTCGGTGGCTGGTGGCCAGTGGCACCGCGATCTTCTGGCTCTACTACTTCGGCTTTGTAGGTCGACGATGAGCCTATTTCCCATCCGAACCCCAGAAGGTGTGGTGCTCGAGTTTCATCTCGCTGGCATCGAACTCCGGCTTATGGCGTTTGTGCTCGATATGGTGATCGTCTTTGGCGTCAATATTCTTGTCGGAATCCTCGTCCTGATTGGGATGGCCACGTTTGAGTACACCGGGTGGCTCGCCGCCGCGTACATGGCGTTCTTCTTTCTCTTCCGCCTTCTCTACTTCATTGTGCTTGAAATGCGTGGCCGGGGTCAGACGCCAGGCAAGAAGGTGATGGGGATTCGCGTTGTCGATTCCCATGGAACCCCGTTGACCGGGTCGGCAACGTTTTTGCGAAATGTGAGCCGGGACGTTGAACTCTTTTTGCCACTCATCGTAATTCTGGCGCCCGAGGCACTGCTCCCTGGCGCACCCTGGTGGTTTATGGTGTTCCCGCTCGTCTGGGTCCTGCTTTTGGGCGTCTTTCCGCTATTCTCTCCGCGAAACCTTCGACCAGGCGACGTGATTGCGGGCACCGTGGTGGTCATGCAACCACGACTCGAACTCAGAGATGATTTGTTCAAAGGCTCCGACTTGCCGGCAATCACACTCAGCTCGGGGCAGCTTGAGATGTACGGAATTCAGGAGCTTCAGCTCCTCGAAAAAATCTT
Organism: Allomicrovenator sp.; assembly: GCA_041554035.1. Classification (GTDB taxonomy): domain Bacteria; phylum Myxococcota_A; class Bradymonadia; order Bradymonadales; family Bradymonadaceae; genus JBFFMO01. The sequence goes on from JBFFMO010000949.1 coordinate 1,237, forward strand.
GCGCGACTACCCCACCGAACAAACGCTTCAAGCGCTCGCCGGAAAGATTGCCGCGAAGATGGATCTCCCTGACGCTCATTGGATCGACAACCCCGAATCCTTCCTCAAGTTCATCTATGCTCGACTTCGAGCACACCACGAACAACGAATTCTGTTCGGTGATCGACAACTTGAAAAACGCGAAGGCCATTACGACCGGAACTCCGATGCTTAGTTGCCCTGTCTGTCAGAAAAGCCTCACACAACACGTGATCGAAGACGTCGTCGTCGACGAATGCAAACGTTGCGGCGGCATTTGGTTCGACGATGGCGAATTGGATGCCCTCTCACCCAAACACATCGAGGCAATCGCCAAAGACGAAGCGGATTTCGACGAAGACCTGCTTGCGTGTCCCGTGGACTCAAATCCGCTGCTGCAGGCAACGCTAAACGGCGTCACCTTCCATACTTGCATGGCGTGCAATGGCTTGTGGCTGGATGGCCTCAGCGTCAACATCCTGTTGGGAGTTCTACCCACGGATCGTGAACATCAATCGGAGACGGTCAATTGCGCAGGATGCGGCAAGCGCACCGAACGCGCCAAGAGCGCTCTTCGTTTTGAAAGCTACTGGTGTGAGGCGTGCGTCATCAAAGGCGACTATCCAGGAGGCACTGGAAAAACGATTGCACAACAGAAAGCGGAGATGGCGCTGACCATATGTCGCGAAACCCAGAGGCTGAACGCCGCCAAATCAACAGGGGAAGAACTCAAAACGTTAAATAACCCTATCAGAGTGGGCCATCGGGGTCTGGACTTTCAGTTTGGATTTCTGAGTTGGATCGTTAGAAAAGTCCGAGACTGAAACCACAAGACCCAACATGGCTGGGTCTACTTGGGTTGGAAGGCCTTAGACCGGGGTGTCGCCCCAGACCATGTTTATGACCACCTGTAGGGATCGAGGCTCGGCGCCGCCAGAGCCCCCAAACAAAAATACCCAAGAAACGACAAAACCCAGCCGAGGCTGGGTTTTATCTTAAAAATTGGTTGGCAACGACCTACTCTCCCACAACCTTACGATTGCAGTACCATCGGCGCTGAGGAGCTTAGCTTCCGAGTTCGAGATGGGATCGGGCGGACCCTCCTCGCCATAGTCACCAACCAAAGCGTTCCGA
>JBFFMO010000950.1:0-2388 GCA_041554035.1 Allomicrovenator sp.
AGTCGCGATCAATGGCTCCCCTAGTTGATCTATTTTTTTCAGAGTATTACATGCCTCCATACCATGGAACTAGAACTCCCAAGAAAGCGCTAGGTTGAGATCTGGAGCGACCAAAGATCGAGACAATCCCAATTTTTGACCGACGACATCACGTCGCCGGTCAAAGAAAATGGAAAAGTGCAAAGGATCATGTCCAGACTTTTTGTCTGGCAGACCTATCGCTCAATTGTGGTGGAAATAAAGGGCCCAAACCCGAAGTCGTTGCGACCGCCGGCTCAGCGCTGAAGGCTGCCCGAGACCAGATCGATCGGCTCAGCAGGAATCACGACACCGGTAAGGTCGTATTCGGTGGCCTCAGTGATTTGGACTTCTAGAATATCTCCAGGAGTCGGCATCTCGCCGCCAAACTCGAACGACAGGTAGGTGACGCCGTCGATGTCTGGTGCCTGACCGTAATGTCGGCCTTCAAACACGAGCTCGTGTTCTTCTGAAACGCCGTCCACGATGACCTGAGTCGTCTGACCGATCCAAGCTTTGTTCTTGGCGAGGCTGATGCTCTGCTGAAGCTCCATCAAGCGATTACGACGGTCGATTTTGACTTCCTCTGGGACGTCGTCACCAAGCTCAAACGCCGAGGTGCCTTCTTCGGGGCTGTACGTAAAGACGCCAACGCGGTCGAATTCGACCTCTTTGACCCAATCGTAAAGCTCCATGAATTCTTCTTCGGTTTCGCCGGGATAACCCACGATGAAGGTCGTGCGCAAAACCATGTCTTCGATGGCACGAATTCGCGAAATCAAGGTCGCCTGTTTTTCGCGTTTGATATTGCGTTTCATCGACTTCAAAAGCCGCTGATTGATGTGCTGAAGCGGCATATCGACGTAAGGCACGAGTCGTTTCAGAGTCCCGAAACACTCAAGCAATTCGTCGGTGAAATTCCAAGGGTACATATAAAGAAGTCGGACCCATTCGATGCCTTCGGCCTTTTCGTCCAATTCGCGAAGAAGACGAACCAGATAATCCTGATTTTCTTTCGGATTGAGGTCGATGCCGTAGCTGGTCATGTCCTGAGCGACGAGGACGATCTCACGAACGCCGCTCTTCGCAAGGCGCTGTGCCTCGAGCACGACGTCGTCGATCGGACGAGAAACCTGAGTTCCACGAATTTTAGGGATGATGCAGAAGCTGCACGAACGCGCGCAACCTTCGGCAATTTTCAGATAGGCCGAACCGCCACGAATCGTGTTCGTACGGGCGACCTCGTTATCCATGATGAAGCTTCCCGGCTGGATATATGACCGCTCGCTCAGCTCGCCTTTCAACGCTTGGTTGATCGAGGTGAAGGTCTTGGTGCCAAGGAAGGTGTCGACTTCGGGGATCTCTTTGACGAGGTCATCTGAATAACGCTGCGACAGACAGCCGGTCACGATGACCTTCTTCAGCTTCCCGCGGTTTTTGAGTTCGACCATCTCCATGATGGTGTCGATCGATTCTTCTTTGGCCGCGTCGATAAAGCCGCAGGTGTTGACCACAACCACGTCTGCGTCATCCACGTCACCGACCATCGTGAAGTCGGTTTCGGTCTGAATCATCCCAACCATCACCTCGGAATCGACCCTGTTCTTGGGGCAACCGAGAGAAATCATGTGTACTTTCATCGTCATTTCGAACCCGCGCGTGTTGGCGTTTTGAGCGGCGCGGAGGCTATCGGAACGCAGTCATTGCGTCAAACGCGAGCAGTTGGGCGATTTCTGGAATCACGCTGATTGGGTTTGGCTGGAAAAGCGGCGAACCGACCAGCCCGCAACCAGATACGCCACACATCCCAACATCAGGAGCATGGTGTAACCCCAGACCAGGGCGACAAACATGCCGCCGATGCTCCCAAGCACGCCCCAAACGCCGTTGACGGCCCATGCCCATGGGACGTTCGACGCATCGCCGTTTCGGGTCAATTCGCGTATGCCGCCCGGGTACATCGTGCCCAAGGCGATACCGACGGGGGTGACCACCAAAATAGCGATGATCTGCCGGAACATGAGCTCCAACCCGAGCGTAAGTTCCAAGAGGTGTGGCAACCCGAAAGCGACCCAGACGACCAGAGCCACAATGGCAAAGGTCATGCGCTGCAGTCCTTGCGGCGAGGAGATCCGGCTCGAAAGATAAGAGCCAACACCACTCATGAAGAGCAACGTGGAAAGCACCGTCGTCAGCGCATAAGTCGGATGCCCCAAAAACATGATCAAACGCTGAATCAGGGCGAGTTCCACGAATAAAAACCCGACACCCAAACACCCGAAATAGGCACGGGCGGCCAGCGACATGTGGTTCCCCTGGCCGGCGTAGATTTTCAGGGGCTTGAGGACAAAGACATGACTGACAAACGCC
>JBFFMO010000951.1:0-2383 GCA_041554035.1 Allomicrovenator sp.
ATCTGGGGCTGCCAGGATGCTGAATAAAACCAAGATAGTCGGCCCCGGCCGCCGCGGCATAGCGGGCATCCGCCAGAGTCGTGAGGCCACAGATTTTGACTTTCATACGGCTGTTGGGAGGTAAAATGGTCGCGTTCGATCGAGGACGTCATTCCCCACGTCTTAAGATGTTTTCGCCGTTGGTACGCATTTCCCGCAAGGCGGCTCCAGGATCACGCGATCTCATGAAGGTCTCGCCGATCAGCACGGCATCGATGCCACGGCGTTCGTCCTCACGAAGCTGCACCAGGATATTGAACTCATCACCTTGATCCCGCAGCACAGACGCGCGTGTACCCTGCAGGTAGGTCTGAAGTTGAGATGCCACGTCGGTGTATTTGAGACCCATTCCGGCGATCTTCGCGCGGTCTGGCAAGACCTGGACTTCGACGCCACCCGGTTGACGGCTCACTCGAGCACCAGAGATGCCCGGGATTGCTTCCATCTTCGCTTTGACCTCGCCCGCGACACGGTCAGCCTCATCGAGCTCAAAACCCCGCACCTGCACTTCCAGACGCTCACCACCGCCACGCAAAACACGAAGAATCCATAAACCGCCGCCGGCGCGCGTGCGAACGTCCGCACCGGGGATGATTCCGCTGACCTTGAGCCGAAGATCGTTGGCGATATCGTCGCTTGATCGGGTGCGGAATTGCGGCTTCACCAGCTTGAGTTCAATCCGGCCGGACTCTCCGCCACTTGTGGACCAAAACCCTGGGGTTCCAACGATCGTCTGCATGTTCTCGAGTTCGGGAACTTCGTTCACGACAATCTGTTCCAGTTTTTTTATCGCTCGTTCGGTGAGTTGAATCCGCGTACCGACGGGCAGATCGACGTTCACATTGACTTCGCTCTGGTCAGAATCAGGCATCAATTCGGTGCCAATCAACGGCGTCAAAAGCAGCGAGGCCCCAAGCAGAGCGACGCTGACTCCCAAAGTGGATTTGGGCCAACGCAGGCAGAAGTCGACGATTTTCCCGTAGACGGCTTCCATTCGACTTGGCGGCATTTCAGTGCTGCCTTTTTTCAAAAATCGCGAACTCAAAACAGGGATTAACGTCAGCGCGACTGCCAAGGAACACACCAGCGCGAAGCTCACGACGAACGCCATTTGCCCAAAGAAAATCGCGGCAAAACCGGTCAGGAAAATCACAGGGACAAAAACCACCAAAGTGGTCAGCGTCGAGGCGACGATCGCTCCAGCGACCTCTTGCGACCCTTCGATCGCGGCCTGTTTTGGCGGTAAGCCCTGTTCGTACTTTTGGTAAATATTTTCGAGAATCACGATCGCATTATCGACCAACATGCCGATGCCAAGCGCCACACCGCCAAATGAAATCAGATTCAGCGTGATGTCGAACGCGTACATCAGGGTGAACATGCCGATGATCGAGATCGGAATTCCCGTGGCAATGATGACCGTAGAACGCACGCTTCGAAGAAACATCAGCAGCACGAGCACGGCCAAGAACGCCCCAATCAGCACGGATTCCTGCACATTTGAAATCGAAGACTTAATGTACGAGGACGTGTCCGTCAGGATATCCAGCTTCAATTTCCCGGCGTAATCCGCGTTGATCAGCTCGATTTCCTTTCGAACCGTATCGGCCACTGCCACTGTATTTGAGCCGGATTGTTTGTTCACGTTTAGCCGAATCCCCGGCTGCCCGTTGACGTAGACGACGTTGGTTGGCTCTTCGTAGGTGTCGAGCACCTCGGCAATATCTTTGAGGTAAATGGGGTATTGGCGCTCGTCGAATTCCGACCGAATCGCGATGACCATTTCCTGCAAATCATGAACGCTCTGGGCCTCACCGACCGAACGAATCAAGACCTGATGGTCGAACTCCTCGACCACACCTGCGGGCACATTTTTATTATTCTCGCGAATCGCGGTGATGATCGCACCGGGTGAAATCCCCAATGCGCGCAGGCGATCGCTATCCAACAGGATATGAATCTCGCGCTTTAGACCACCGCGGGCTTCAACAGCCGCCACGCCATCAAGACGTTCAAGCCTAGGGCTCAGGTCGCGCTCAGCAATCAGACGAAGCGTCGACTCATCCAGGGAACCGCTCAACCCCAGATACATGATGGGAAAGGAGTTCAGGTTGAACTTGTAGACGATGGGGTCGTCGGCCTCGTCGGGCAAGCGCTCCTTGAGCTGTTCGACTGTGGCCCGCACGTCGTTGAGCGCGGTGTCGAGGTCTGTGCCCCAGATGAAACGCAACGCAACACGCGAACGGCCTTCGGTCGAGAAGCTCTCGATCCGTTCGATGCCGTCAATCGTTGACAGCGCCTGCTCCATAGGACGCGTGATGATCGTTTCGATTTCTTCCGGACC
>JBFFMO010000952.1:0-2382 GCA_041554035.1 Allomicrovenator sp.
GTTGGCGCTGGGCATGATTTGTGTCGTCGGATCTGCGGTAGGCATGAGCGGCGTGTCTTTTCTGGGACTCATGATTCCTCCCGCTGCGATGGCGGCACTAATCGTCATCGCGGCCACTTCAATGGCCGGCCTTGGATACTCAAAACTGCAGCTCGGCGAGACCTACCCTGCCGCCAGCCTGACCACGGCAGCTTCGACCGGTTTTCAGGCGCGGACCTTGAAGTACGAAGCCACCGATGACCGTGCCGCAATGCGCGACTTCGACCGCCGCTTGAGCGAGGCCCTTAAAGAAGTCGATATCGAGCTCGACTTCGAGGTCGAATCGCAACGGGTTGAATGCCTTGAGACCGCAAGCGCAGCATGAAGCGCTGTTCGCGCACTTTCGACGAAGATAGTAGTGTGCCCTACTCCTCGACGTTGGAACCTTGATGACGACCCATCGTTTACCAGCCGCGTTGCTTTTCGCGGCTTTTTCCGTTTTCTACGGCTTGCTCGCGGCCCCGCATTTTATCGGTGGCGACCACGTCTTGTTCACGTTTGTAGGCATTGACGGAGGTTATGCTCAGGCCCCTGGCTACCCGCTCTTTTCGATGCTTTGCCGTCTTTTTGTTACCCTCCTGCCCGCGACTCCGATCCACGCCACCAGCCTTGGGACCGCCCTGATCGGCGCGCTCGCCATCCCGGTCTTCTTCAAAGGCTTGAGCGCCTGGGGAATTGAAACACGAAGTGCCGTGATCGCGGCCGCGGTTTTCGGACTGATGCCTCATGTGGTGTTCATGCACACTCAGGCTGAAGTGTTCGCCTTGAATCATCTCTTTGCGGCGTTGATCTTGTGGGCCTGTGCTCCCACTTCGTCCACAAACGTGTGGCGAACCGGCGGACTGGGATTGCTTGCAGGGCTCGCGCTTTCGCACCATCACACGATCGTGTTCCTTGCTCCCCTTGGGCTTTGGACCGTCTATCGCCAGCTTCGTGTCTGCGAGCGACCGATCGTCGCGGGGTTGCTTGGACTGGCCGGCCTTGGATTGGGGCTGACGCCCTATCTTTACCTGGTATTTGTAGCCCAGGGCTCCCCGGCTCCATGGCATTGGGGAGACCCATCCACAGCTTCGGGTCTGCTTGATATTTTCCTGCGCCGCGACTTTGGAACGCTGAGCATGACCGTGGCTGAAGGTGATTCGACCAGCACGGTCTGGCAGCAATGGGCGTTTCTGGCAAAATCGGTCAGCATCGAGGTTCTGGGGATTGGGTTGATCGTCGCGGGCTTAGGCGGAAAAGAGATCTGGCAGAAAAACCGTGGCCTCGCCTGGGCGCTTGGCGCGACGTTATTGCTCAGTGGGCCGTTCTTTGTGGCCCTCTTCCACCGGCCTCCCGACGGCCTGAACGAGTTGCTGGTTCAGAAATTCCACCTGCTTTTTCTTTGGGGCTTCACCATTTTGATCGCGTTCGGGTTGGACGCCGGGTTCAAGCGCCGCGCCCGATCCACCTATGTCATCGCCGGGTTTTGGATCCTGATCACGCTCATCTTTTCGGGAACTCGAACTCATGCCTTGCAAGACGACGCACCCTCGCTTTTTGTGCAGGACCTGTGGGCGCCGCTGCCTGAAAACGCCGTCTTGATCGGGACCGGAGACGACGTGACGGCAGGTTCTTGGGAATATCTGGCCGAACACAAACACGGCGGTTTCACGATCGCCGCCGATCTTCTGGCGCATTCCTGGTATCGCGACCAAGTGAACGCCGCACTGGGGATTTCGACCCAAGATGCTGGCGAAAAGGTCGACCTCAAAGAGGTGATCGATGCCGTTCACGCCAGCGGAAGACCGGTGTTCATGTCATCGATTTTGAACCCCGAGCTCGCCCGCATGTACCCGACCTACCCCTACGGTCTGACCATCGCCGTGTTGCCGGTTGGGGGGAAAGCGCTCCTCCCCATGGCAGCAGCGGCCGAAAATGCGCGCATCTTTGACGGTTTTGCCTACGATGGTCCCGAAAACCACTCAGGGCCATGGGCAGAACACGTCGCCAGAGCTTACGCGTCGCCGTGGGCGATGCTCTCGAATGCTTTTAACGGGATGGGGGATTCGAACTCGGCCGCCCAGGCCGCGACGATGCGGGATCGTTATGTTCCCCGGGAGAAAGAATGAAGAAGTACAGCCTTAGAGGCGACGCCCCGCTCGTTGCGATTAAGCGATTGGCCCGAATGGCCACCAAGACAGGAATGCTTGGAGCATTCAGCAGTGCTGGAGTCCCAGAAGTCTTGAAAATCGCGGCGACTCGCGGGTTGGACGTCCGCACGATTCACGCCGTCCACGCGGCCCGAGACCCTTCGCGCATCGCGGTGATCGATGGCGAAGAGTGGCTGACGTTCAAAGAAATGGA
>JBFFMO010000953.1:0-2382 GCA_041554035.1 Allomicrovenator sp.
CCAATGAGGACACCACAGCTGCTTTCAATCTGAATGGTAACGATGTCGACGGCGATACGTTGACCTATGCCGTTGTCGCTGCGCCTACACATGGCTTGCTGAGTGTTGATGCCGCAACCGGCGCGGTCTCTTATGTTCCGAATGCGAACTACAACGGTCCAGATTCGTTCACGTTCACCGCGACGGGTGCGAATGTGGCATCGAATATCTCGACGATTTCGATCAACGTCCTGCCCATCAATGATGCGCCTGTGGCCATTGGCGGAACCGTCATGGTGGCTGAAGACAGCATGGCTTCCATCACGTTGACTGGCACCGATGTGGACCTTGAGGCGCTTACGTTTGCTCTCGTGGGGATGCCGTCCAACGGGACGATCATGAACTTCGACGCTGCGGCCGGCACTTTGGTTTACGTTCCGAACCCTAACTACAACGGACCTGACTCGTTCACGTTCACGGTCTCTGATGCGGCGGTGACAAGCTCGGCAGCCACGACCTCAATTTCGGTGCTGCCGGTCAACGATGCCCCGGTGTTTGAAGAGCCACCTACGCCTTTGGCCGATGCAATCATCAGCGGAACCGAGGGAACGGAAATCACGTTTACCGTTCAGGCGACCGACATCGACATGGACGTTCTGGGCTACGGTTCAGACGATCTTCCAACTGGTGCTTCGATCGACGCTTTAACGGGTGTCGTGACCTGGACCCCAGCGGATTACACTGAAACTGGAGACTTTTCGGTGACGTTCTGGGCTGATGACGGAACCGTGCGGATTGAGCGAACGGTGACGATTTCGGTCGCGTTCATCGATTTGGACATGGACGGTCTGCCCGATTCATTCGAAGTCGCGAATTTGCTCGACCCGACCACCGCTGATTCGGATGGCGATAATATCTCGGATTTCTATGAGGTCGGCGACATCTTGAATCCTGCCGACACCGATATGGACAACATACTTGATGCGTTGGACGACGATTCGGATGACGACGGGATTTTGGACATCGATGAAGCCGGTGACGCCGATTTGACCACAGATCCTATCGATACCGATATGGATAATACCCCGAATTTCCGCGACACGGACTCGGACGACGACACCGTGGATGACGCCACCGACAACTGCACCTTGGTGAAGAATTTGGGTCAGGAAGACATCGATTCAGACATGATTGGTGACCTTTGCGACGGGGACCTCGACGGCGATAACGTCGCCAACGACATCGACGAGTGCCCGATGGTTGCGGGCCTTGAAGCCAAAGCGGGCTGTCCGAACACACCACCAACGGCTCCTGTCGCTGTGTCACCGATCGACGGAGTCGAAGTGGCTTCAGGTCAGGTTGTGCTGCTGGTTGATAACGCGACCGACGCCGAAGGCGATGTGCTGACCTACGCGTTCGAAATCTTGGCCAATGCTGACGACGCGACGCCTTTGCTTGAAGTGACGATGACGGCTGAAGAGGCAGCGCAGACGTCGCAGGCATTCGCTGAACTTGTGGATGCTGGAACCTACTTCTGGCGTGCGCGGGCTAATGATGGCTTGGAAGACGGGGCCTATTCAGAGGTCGCGACCTTCGTGATTCCCGAGGCAAGCACGAATAACGGGACCAACAACGGAACCAATAATGGGACCAACAACGGAACCAACAACGCAACCAATAATGGTCCGGTGACCATCAACGGCGGAACCGATGAAGGTTGTGGTTGTGCTTCGACTCAGGGACCTGACGGATTTGCACTGTTGACCCTGATGTTCGGACTCTTCTTCGTGCGACGTCGTCGCAACGCCTAACGATTTGAGCGAGCCGCATACGTGCGGCCGCTCCATCGAATGGCCCCTTTCCAATTCCAAAGCCATGAGTTGATGGCAATCGCCATCAACACGATGACCGAAAGGGGGTGCAAGAGCACCCCTTCGAGGGCATGCCTATGCCTGATGGCGAGCAGGATTCGAACCATGATGTTCAGCCCGACCGCCACGGTCGCTGGCCACAGCAGGCTCGGCCACCATAACGACATCATCAGCGCCAAGTAGGGCGCCACAAAAGTCAGCGTGTAGAGCCCCAGCATACCGATCAGTCCGACGATCGGCGCGCCGATGCCCTCGTAAAGGTTCTTCGAGAACCCCTCCCAAACGCCGTTTGCATCGGTGTACATGCGGCATTTCGCCATGTCATGGCCGTCTGCAAAAACGACTCGTCGGCCGGCTTTCTTGGTCAATCGGCAAAAGGCCATGTCATCGACCACTTCATTGCGGACAGCCTCAAAACCGCCCACGGCATCGTGGGCCTCACGCCGAACCGCAAGCACCTGTCCATTTGCCGCCAGAAATCGGGGGTCTTTGGACAACCACACCAAAGGCATGGGCAGCCAGCTTGTGTACG
>JBFFMO010000954.1:0-2379 GCA_041554035.1 Allomicrovenator sp.
CGACGATACCGTCGGGCGCCCGTTATTCGTGGAAAGCCGTGAGCGAAACTCAGCTGGTGTGGCCGCTCCCTATCCTGGACTCGCCCTCGACTCGACCAGGCAAGGCCTGCGACCTCCCAGGACCGGGAGAAGGCGTCTATTGGGGAGAGCCCAACGGTTTCACACATGTGATCGCCAACACGATCATCAGTGATGACGGCTGCGCCGAGATCCAATTTGGTTCAGGTGAGACTTGGTACGTCTGTGGCCCACGATTCGCCCTTGAGACTTTGGTTCCTGACCCAGCACCTTTAAGAATCGAAATCACGACCTTGAATCAGGCCAACTCGGGCTTCCGCGGTGGCTTGGAAGCGTTGCGAGTGGATGTGCTCTCGAGCACCGATTCCATCGAGCGAAGCGTGATTTTATCCCGCGGCTATTCGATCCCCGCGGGCACTGGCCTGACTTTCGAAGGCACCTGGGATCCGGATTGCCGACCTGTCGAAGATATCTGTGGGTCGTTGGTTCTTCCCGCGGACATCACGTTATCCGGGCTGGAAGCGCCTTACGGAGAAGTCATCGAATTCCCGAACGGCAAAGGCAGCGCGATGGTTGTACGAGCCTTCAATCAGCCTGTTCAGGATCCAAACTGTGAGATCTTGTCTTCTTTACTGCCTGAGCTCTCGCTGACCGAAGACGCCATTTTTGTTGAATTAGCTGTTGTTTTGAATTGAGGAGATCCCCATGTTGACCCGATCCCTATTGATCATCGCCCTTGCGGCATCCTTGCTCTCATCCTGCAGCTCTGATGATGCGTTTTCAGGGGAAGCAAAAGCCTCAAACGACTCAACGAACTCAGGCGGCACAGGTGTCGGTCAATCCGGAGCTCAAGATTTTGGGCGTTTCCGAGGGATCATCGAGTCCGGTGAGCTGCCCTCCCCCGACACTTTGGACGTGGTGGGTTTCTTCAATGAACACAAAATCGAGTTGCCTGCACCCACCTGTGAAGGGCCCGTTTGCCTGCACGGCGCGTTGGGCGTGCAAGGAAACATGATCAACGGGTCAAATTGCACGGTTGTTCTGGCGGGAATGAACACCGCACTCGACCCCACCGATTACGAACGGCCCCCATTGAACCTCGCCGTCGTCGTCGACGTCAGCGGCTCGATGCAAGGCACGGCCATTGAATCGGTTCGACTCGGTCTGGAAGATTTTGCCGGCGAGCTGGACCCAAAAGATAACGTGACCTTGATCACCTATTCCAATCAGGCTGCGGTGCTCTTTGAGTCGACTCCGTCGGATATCGATCGAGTCGGATTTGTCGAAGCAGTTAGAACCATTCGCGCAGGTGGCGGTACCAACATTTACGCCGGTCTGCGAGAGGGATTGGAAGCGGTTCTTGGGGCCAAGGACGAAAACAAGCAAAACCGCCTGATCTTGTTGTCCGACGGACTCGCAACCGAAGGGATCACCGACGATGCGCGAATCATCAACCTTGGAAAAACCTACGCCGAACAAGGCATCGGGATCACCACGATCGGTGTCGGGCAGGACTTCGACATCCACTTGATGCGCAGCCTCAGTAACACAGGCGCTGGGAATTTCTACTTCCTCGAAGATCCGGGCGCTGTGCGCGAAGTCTTCATCGAAGAAGCCTCAAGCTTCGTGGTGCCGTTGGCGAATGATGTTCGAATTGGCCTCGATGTCAGCGGCCCATACGCGGTACGCGGCGCCTACGGGTCGCGGATTTGGGATGCTCAGGATAACTCGGCCGAAGTGCTGATCCCAAGCCTCTTCATGGCTTCGCGCCAGTCGGTGGACGATATTACGCCTGACGGTGGCCGTCGTGGCGGCGGTGGTGGAATCCTCTTCGAATTGGTACCGATTCCCGTTCAAGAACTTCTGGACGCGACTCCGGCTAACCACAAGGCCGGCACGCTGACCTTGGAGTACACCCTGCCCGGCTCGGATCAAAAAGTGACGCAGACGGTTGATGTCATGAACACGCTCAAGCCTGGTGAAACTCCGGCCGATGGAGCATTTGAGTCCCCAAGCGTCGAGAAAGCGTTTGTGACGCTGAACATCTATGTCGGCATGAAGTTGGCGATCGAGCGCGCTGCCGTGGGTTCACCAGGCGCTGCGCTTGGCGTCATCGAGCCGTTGATCACCCAACTGGAAGTCTGGCTCACCACCCATGAAGATGCCGACATCAAAGCTGACCTTGAGCTGTTGAAGAAATTGAAGATCGTCATCGAAAGACGATCGGGCCCACGCGAAACCATCGGCACGGCAGTCAATCCTTGGCCATACGACTAGGCAGGGCAGCCCGACAAACCAAGCGCAGTTCCAGTCGCAATGCCGGCTCCAGTCACAATCGCAATGCCGGGCTGGAGCCCGGCG
>JBFFMO010000955.1:0-2379 GCA_041554035.1 Allomicrovenator sp.
AAAGTCAGCCAGAGTCGACACCGCTTCGATGAACCGCTGCCTTGCGCCGAGTTCGCCCAGAATGCTTCGAATGCCCGTAGGGTCACGTGCGGTGATCGCCTCGTGGACTTCTTCGCGAATGCGTTGTGGGGCACCCGTTGCGTTAAGAAGATGACGAGCGATGCCATGGTCGGTGACGTTGAACTGATAGTCTTCAAGGCCCAGCCGATCCAGACACTCCAGCGCGACCAGGAAATTTTCGATGTCGCCCGCAAGGGTCGGGACACCGATCAATTCAATCCCAAGCTGGTAGGTTTCACTGGCACGCCCGTCATGACCACGGTCGATGCGAACGGTTTTGTTGGCATAGCTGACGCGCATCGGAATTCGAGCAGCGGCACTCTCGATCTGATAGGCGGCGAGCTTTGCGACCGAGGGGGTGACGTCGGTTCGTAGAATCATCACGTTTCCGTGGCGATCCACAAATCGAAACGATCGTTCCGTGGCGTCCGGGTCCAGGGCTCGTTTGAGTGAATCGAAATAATCGATCAACGGCACCTGAACTTCTCGATAACCCCATCCGCTGAACACGCGCATGGCTTGAAACGTCACTTGTCGTCTCACGCCTAACGATGCTTCGAGGGCAGGTGCGATGTACGGCGAATCTGCCACGCTCTACCTTGGTGTTAGCTAGTGGCGCGCCTTGTAAACGCTAAGTCTTTTATTGTCAACGAGGTGTAAGCGGGTCGACTGGCGCCAGAAGCATCGGAGGAGGGGCCAAAAAATCGTCAAAGAGTGGGACTTCCGGCTCGGCCGGCGGGCGCAGCACGGGGTCATCAGGGCCCGGTTTGTAGAACTCGGGGATCTCCAACATGGCTTCATCGAGTTCCTCTTGGGTGATCCGACCTCGGTTGAACATCGCCTGGATATAGCGCTTCATACGAATGAAATACTGGGGTGTGATTTGGCCGCGCTCCCAATACGTGTGGTAGCGCTTGGGCCCTGGAATGATGCTCACAAGCCACGCGACCTCGCCCAGCGTCAGCTTATCGGGGCGTTTTCCAAAATAATGAACTGCGGCCTCATGAATGCCAAAAATCTCGGGGCCAAACTCGATCACGTTCAGATAGACTTCCATGATCCGTGCTTTGGGCATGTCGATCGCGGACTCCATGAGGAAAACCAAGAACGCCTCCTGAAGTTTTCTGGACATCACTTTTTTGCGATTCAAGAACACGTTCTTGATCATTTGCATCGCGATCGTGCTGGCACCGCGTTTGAACTCACCTGCAGATAGATTTCTTTCGATCGATTCTTTGAGTGCCAGAGTGTTGAAACCATCGTGTGTGAAAAACGAGTTGTCCTCGGTCGTGATCACGGCCCGCACCATATAGGGCGAGATGTACTGAATCGGTGTAAAAACGTAGGGGCCCCAGGGCTCGTCCGGGGTTCGTTGAATCTCCGTGTCCTCTTGCCATGGTCTCTTGGCCTGCTGGCTTTTCGCCCACTGCGTCTCCCACACCTGCTCCGAATCCACAAAGTCTTCGCGGACTACGCCGTAGGGCGGGAGGCTGGGCCAACCGCGTCGTCGCCGACGTGTGTCAATTTGCTCGAGGGTAAGGCCGGTGTTCTCCAGCATCCAATCCACGGGGATAGGCGCGGCGGCTCGAATCCGAATGGTTCGGGTGAAGTCGTTTTCTTCCTCGATGGAGTCGACGATCACGACCGACATAGCGTCCATCAACTTGCGGACATCGACTTCGTCAGGAATCGAAATAACGGCAAATTCAGACAGCTTCGGATCGGCTTTCCATTCCATGTCGCCGGCGCGGTAAAGTGGAACTTCGACATCAAATTTCCATTCGAAAAATCCTTCCATCTTCGTGCCAGCCGTTGCACCCAAGAGGGCCGCTGGGATGGCATTCAGAAGCGACATGACGGGGGTTTTAGGCAAATCGATGGCGACATCCAAGCGTGCCGGCAAACGCCCCGGAGCGTTGAAACCGTAGAGAGCAGGCCGAAACGACATTTTCACGCCGTCCAATTCGGCCATGCCTTTCTGGAAGACCAATCCGCCGATTGGGGTTGGCGGTGCCAACGCAGGGGGGACGGCGTCTTTGTAGATGGGCACTTTGAGCAGTTTGGGTTCGGGCATCTTGAGCGCCGCGTCGTAAATGGCGTCGAAACTGTAACTGGCGGTGACGCCGGTGATGGGTTCCTCGGCCAGTCTGGCGTCAAAAAACGTCAGGTCTGAAACACTTACCAAACCCTTCACACCAAACGCTGCAGGTCCACGGCTCTCAAAATCGACCTTCGCGCGGACGGTTCCACCACGGACGAGGCTGCCCAGAACCGGGCTTAGAATCTGCCCAACCCATGACAGGTCGAGCGCTTCGACAT
>JBFFMO010000956.1:0-2376 GCA_041554035.1 Allomicrovenator sp.
CGACGACATCGCGAAAGCCGTGGTCGGTCGACGAAACCTTGAGCTTGCTCCCCTCGAACGCAAACCCAATGATTTCGACCTCTTCGTGACGCTCGACGTCAAGGGGCAGGGCGTCGCTGCGCTTGGGAAGGACCTCTACTCGTGGTTTGGTGAAGACGTCTCAAAAAGCCATCCAGGCGTGCGCGAGGTTGCCAAGACGGGCGTCCCACGCATCGAATATTGGATGTGGTCCTTCAGTCCGACGCAGGAAAAACGACCCTATCGTGTGGCGATCGCGCCCATCCGGACCTCACAAACCGGCTCAACGGCAGGTGTCGTTGTTTTGGGGACGATGCTGAATGACGGCATCGCAGCGACCAAGCGCAAGCTGGCGGCTGGACTCAGCGAGGACTCTACGGACGTCGCTGAACTTGAGAGTGCGCCGCAAATTGTGATGTATCGTGGCAAAAACGTGATTGGATCGACCTTCGACAGCGCCCAACAAAAGGCGGTCTCCGCCGAGTTGGACCGCGTGGGAGGTTTCACAGCCGATTCTTCCGCGATTCTGGATGTCACGGTGAGCGACTTGCCCTATTTCGCGATCGTCCGACCCATCTCGGGTGAAGGTGACGCCGCCATAGGGGTGGCAGTTCTGGCCGACACTCACTCGGCATTGGCTCCCTTGCAGCAGCTGACGACCAGCCTCGTTTTGGTCTTCTTGCTCTTTGGCGTTCTCGGGGGCGGATTGCTCTTCATCCTGATTTTGCGGTGGGTGCAACCCGTCGAACAAATTGAAAACGGCATTCAAGAGGTCCTGGCCGGCAATCGAGACTTTGTCTGGACGGCTTTGCCTAACCACGCCATCCAGACCTCGTTGGCGCAGTCGCTCAATCTGATGAGCGCGTTCCTGCAAGGCAAGGCGATGCCCGATGATGACTCATCCGGTGGAGCCTGGGGGCTTGAGATGGACGACATGTCTGAAATCCACCAAGGTCCAACGAAGATTCAAGGTGTCGCACTGCCCATGATGCAAGCTGCGCCGCCGAAAAAAGACGAATAACGCCTATCCAAGGTAGGAAATGGCCCGCGTACTTACTGGTCTTGATCGCCTTCTCACCGACCCTAGTCTTCTCAAAGAGCTTGAGGGGAAATCGCTCGGACTTCTGGTAAATCCCACCAGCGTCACCCATGATCTGACTCATGCGATCGATGCCCTCTTGGCAAAGAACGTTCGTATCATTCGGTTATTTGGTCCTGAACACGGCATTCGCGGGGAAGCCCAGGACATGGAGTCGGTGGTTGAGGATTACGACCCCATTACGGGCATCCCGACCGTAAGCCTCTACGGGCACACCCTTGAGAGTCTGCAGCCGTCATCCGCCGAGTTGCAGGGGTTGGATCTTGTGATCGCAGATATCCAGGATATCGGGTCGCGTTATTACACCTATGTCTATTCGATTGGGCTCATGATGGAGGCCTGCGGCCGCGCCGGGGTTCCGGTGTGGGTGCTTGATCGTCCCAATCCGATTGGCGGTCTGGCGGTCGAAGGCAACACCGTGCTGTCTGGCTACCGGTCCTTTGTGGGGATGCAGCCCATTGCAGTTCGCCATGGCATGACCGCAGGAGAACTGGCGCATTTCTTTTCTCGATATGGAGGCTGGACGTGCGAATTCCGAGTCATCGAAATGTCCGGGTGGACGCGTGATATGTGGTTCGAAGACACGGGGTTGCCCTGGGTGATGCCGAGCCCAAATATGCCGACCAACGACACCGCGACGGTCTACCCTGGCCAATGCCTTCTTGAGGGCACCAACGTCAGTGAGGGCCGCGGGACAACTCGTCCATTCGAGATTTTTGGTGCTCCCTGGGTTGATGCGAGGGAGCTCAAGAAAGCGCTTCGTCAGTACGCCTTGCCGGGTGTCGCTTTTCGCGAGATTTCGTTCCGACCGAAATTCCAGAAGCATGCGGATATCACCTGTGCCGGCCTTCAGATCCATGTCACAGATCGCGTGGCTTACGACAATCTGGCGACGTCTTTTGCCATCATGGTGGAGTTGCGTCGCCTCTATCCCGATGATTTTGCCTGGCGCGAAGAGGCTTATGAATTCGTCAAAGATCGTTTGGCGATCGACCTTCTTCTGGGCGACCCGATTCTGCGCAAAGGCATCGAAGACGGGCAAGATCCCGTGGAGCTGGCACACGCCACGGGCGCGGGCCGAACCGAGTTCGACGTTCAACGCGCCGAGTGCCTGATTTACACATGACAGAACGCGCATATATCCCTTGGGTGGTTTTGGGTTCAGGGAGACTTGGCACCACCATCGCCCATCTCGCTCCTCGCTGTGGGGTTGAGCTTCGAGCTGTTTGGTCACGTTCAGGGTGTCCCAAAGGGCTTCC
>JBFFMO010000957.1:0-2376 GCA_041554035.1 Allomicrovenator sp.
AACACTGCCGCGAAGATGCGGTACATGTCTGGCGGCCAGCTCTCGTGCCCGATCGTGATTCGCGGACCGGGCGGCGCGGCAGGACATCTTGGTGCGCAGCACTCGCAATCCCTTGAACAGCAATATGTGCATATTCCTGGACTCAAGGTCGTGATGCCCTCGACCCCTTACGATGCCAAAGGTTTGTTGAAGTCCGCCATCCGCGACCCCGATCCGGTGATCTTCATCGAATCTGAGTTGATGTACGGTTGGGAAGGCGAGGTTCCTGAAGAGGAATACTTGATCCCGATCGGCAAGGCCGACGAGAAGCGTGAAGGCACGGATTGTACGATTCTGACCTGGAGTCGGATGGTTCACGTAGCCTTAGGAGCCGCAGAAAAGCTGGCCGAACAAGGGATCAGTGTCGAGGTCGTGGACCTGCGCTCTTTGCGTCCTCTCGACAAAGAAGCGATTCGCGAGTCGGTCAAAAAGACCAATCGCGCCGTCGTCATTGAGGAAGCCTGGGGTTGGGCTTCGGTGGGCGCCAGCGTCGCCGAGTTTGTGAGTCGTGACCTGTTCGACTTTCTGGATGCGCCCGTGGGACGTTTGCACCAACGCGAAATCCCGATGCCCTACGCCTACAATCTTGAGCCGCTAAACCTTCCGAACGAGCAGTGGGTGATCGATGCGGTCAAACGCGCTTGTTACGTCGATTAAATGCTGCTTTTCAGGAACTTGGAGATCTATATATGGCTGAATTGATCACGATGCTGGCTTTGAGTCCGACGATGGACGAGGGCACGCTCGTTGAGTGGCTCAAGAAAGAAGGCGACACGGTTTCTGAGGGTGAGTTGATCGCCGAAATCGAGACCGACAAAGCGACCATGGAAATGGAATCGTTTCATGACGGTGTGTTGCTGAAGCTTCTTGCTGCCAAGGGCGATGCGTTGCCCGTTGGTGCTGCTTTGGCGGTGGTGGGTCAGAAAGATGAAGATATTTCTGAATTGCTCGCGAGTCTGAAATCCGGTGGAACGGCGGCCAAAGCGGCGGACGAACCCGCGACTTCTGCTGCGCCAGCTGCGGCACCTGTGGCGACTCCAGCTTCGCCTGCGTCGGCGCCGGCTTCGCCTCAAGACGGTCGCATGAAGGTGTCTCCCGTCGCCCGCAAGATGGCGGTGGAAGCAGGGTTGAATCTTTCTTCCGTGTCCGGTTCAGGGCCTGGGGGAAGAATCGTGATGCGCGATATCGAAGAAGCCATGGCTCGTCCAGCGACGGCAACGGTTTCCGCGGCCGCGATTGCGGCTCCGGCAGACGCTGCGCCGACCAAATTGCCGCTATCGCAGATGCGCAAAACCATCGCACGACGATTGGTCGAGGTGTGGACCACCACACCGCATTTCTACGTCACGGCTGAGTTCGACATGGCCAAGACCATGGCGCAGCGAAAAGAAATAAACGAAGGCCTGGCAAGCTCGGGATCGGGTGTCAAGGTCTCGGTCAACGACATGATCATCAAAGCTTCGGCGATGGCGCTCAAGGCTTATCCCAAAGTAAACGTGTCATTTCAGGGCGATCATTTGGTTCAGTATGCCGACGTCCATATTGGCATCGCGGTGGCAGTGGACGACGGTCTGATCACTCCGGTGATCCGAAACGCAGACCTGAAATCGCTTTCGACGATCGCGACGGAAGTTCGTGAACTCGCCGGTCGAGCGCGCGAAAAACGGCTTAAACCCAATGAGTATTCGGGTGGGACGTTCTCAATCTCGAATCTCGGGATGTTTGGGATCGACGAGTTTTCGGCGATCATCAACCCGCCAGAAGCAGCGATCTTGGCATGCGGGGCCGTGCAGGACGTTCCGGTCGTTGTCGACGGAGAGGTCCGGGTCGGAACGCGGATGCGTGTCACGCTTTCGTGCGATCATCGCGCCGTCGATGGTGCTGCAGGTGCTGGATTCTTGTTGGAACTTCGGAAGCTGCTCGAAAACCCGATCTTGATGCTGATTTGAGCTGAAGTTCAACAGAGAGAGAGAGAGAGGCGCGCGGTGGGATTGGAAGGAAATTAGGAAGGAAACTGAAGGTATTAGGTGGGATGTGGGGGAAGGACCTGGCCAGCCACCGCGCTGCGCTTTAACACGCTCTCTTCTCACTTCGTTAGATGTAGGGGCAGGGCACTTGATTCAAATACAAGTTCAATTTTCCCCATAAACAGAAAAACCCCGACTCGAATTCGAGCCGGGGTTTTTGCGTCTTGTCGAGCAAATTAGCCGTGGCCGAGAGCGTCTCGAATCTCGTCATTCCACGAGAACATTTCTGGCTCATTTTCCACCAGTGAGCCGAAATAACTCACAAACTCCTCGATGGTGCAGTGTGCGGCTTCCGCCAGAACGGCCAATT
>JBFFMO010000958.1:0-2375 GCA_041554035.1 Allomicrovenator sp.
CTGCTCCACCCCGCATCAGGTGGAGGCGGAATGTATGCTCACCCCCGCATGCTGTCAAGGTCCAATCAACGTTATTGCAGATAGCTCGTCGTTTTTGGCATTTGGGGTCGCCACAAGGCCCTGTGAAATTGACAGGCCGTCTACCTCGCTGATATCCTTCCGCCTCAGGGTCATCCAGAAACAACAAGTCAATTACAGGCGTTACACACATGCCTTTGCCTTCTTACGACGTGGCGTATCAATGAAGCAGGAGCGTCTCGGCGAACTACTTGTTCGCGAAAAGCTAATCTCCCCGCAACAACTTGCGAAAGCACAGGACCGCTCGAAAGTCGAAGGCTCACGCCTTGGCTTTGAAATCGCGCGCATGGGCTTGGTCAACGAGACCGACCTCACAAAATTCCTGAGCAAACACTACGGCGTGCCTTCGATCAACCTCGGTGAAATCGAAGTCCCAGAGAATATCATCAAGCTCATTCCTCGTGAGGTTGCGGAACGCCATCAGTGCATCCCGGTGAATCGCTCCGGCGCGACGCTGGTCATTGCCATGGCCGATCCGTCCAACATCTATGCGATCGACGACCTCAAATTCATGACCGGCTACAATATTGAGCAGGTTGTGGCCACTGAGTCCGCGATTCAGGAATCGATCTCGAAGTATTACGGGCAGGCCGACCAACTCGACTATAACTACGACGAGATTCTGGGGGACATGGACCTCGACGACGTCGACTTTGTTGATGACGATGAAGCTGTGGACGTCAACGACCTCGCGAAGATGTCCGAAGACGCTCCCGTCATCCGTCTCGTGAACCTGATTCTGGTCGATGCCATCAAGCGCGGCGCGTCAGATATCCACGTCGAACCCTACGAAAAGTCGTTTCGCGTGCGCTTTCGTGTCGACGGCGTGCTCGAAGAAGTGATGCGGCCTCCGGTTAAACTCAAGAATGCGATGACCTCGCGTTTGAAGATCATGGCGAACCTCGACATTGCCGAGCGACGACTCCCACAGGATGGTCGTATCAAGCTGCGCATGGGCCGCAACCGCGAGATGGACTTTCGCGTCAGCGCCCTACCCACCTTGTTCGGGGAAAAAGTCGTCATGCGACTTTTGGACAAGGGAAATCTTCAGCTCGACATGACCAAGCTTGGTTTCGATCCCAAGCCTCTGGCCGACTTCAAGAGCGCAATTCATCGGCCCTACGGCCTTTGCCTTGTTACCGGCCCTACTGGTTCCGGAAAGACGACGACGCTTTATTCGGCTTTGGCCGAGTTGAACCAGATTTCCGAGAACATCTCTACCGCTGAAGACCCCGTCGAATTCAACCTCGCGGGCATCAATCAGGTCCAGATGCATGAGTCCATCGGATTGAACTTCGCAGCGGCGCTTCGTTCGTTCCTCCGCCAGGACCCCGACATCATCATGGTCGGCGAGATTCGTGACTTCGAAACCGCGGAAATTGCCATCAAGGCATCGCTCACGGGCCATATGGTGCTGAGCACCCTGCACACAAACGATGCGCCAAGTACGGTTTCTCGTTTGCTGAACATGGGTATCGAGCCCTTCCTGGTGACTGCCTCTTTGAACGTCATCCTGGCCCAGCGTCTGGCGCGACGAATCTGCACCGAATGCAAGGTTCCTTACGACGTGCCCAAAGAGTCGCTTATCGACCTTCAGGTCAAACCCGAGGACATGGCTCGCCAGATCATGAAAGGCAGCGGTTGTGCGCGTTGTGGCAACAGTGGCTACAAAGGACGTGTCGCTCTTTACGAAGTCATGCCGGCCTCTGACCAACTCAAAGAGTATATCCTTCAGGGGTATTCAACCGCCGAACTGAAGGCTGAAGCGATTCGCATCGGCATGAATTCACTACGCATGGCCGGAATTGCTAAAATGTTCGAAGGGATGACCACTCCGGAAGAAGTGGCCCGCAATACCGCTTCGGACTAACGGAAAACTGGCGCTTTGGCGAAAATTGAGTATCTCTCTATAAAACGACGGAAAAACCGTGGCAAACCTACAGCAGCTACTCAAAATCATGGTGGATCAGGGATCGAGTGACCTCCATATCACCGTCGGTGCCCCGCCACAGCTTCGTATCGACGGATCTTTGGTCCCGTTGAGGACGTCGCCTCTGACACCGACGGACACGCAGCAGCTGTGCTACAGCGTGTTGACCGATGCGCAGAAGCAGGTTTTTGAAACGGAACAAGAGCTCGACCTTTCCTTTGGTGTGAAGGGCCTCAGCCGCTTCCGTGGAAATGTGTTCATGCAGCGCGGAGCTGTTGCGGGCGTGTTCCGTCTGATTCCTTTTGAAATCCGTTCGTTCCAAGACCTTGGCCTTCCGCCAGTCGTCGCATCTTTTGCCGAGAAACCA